>NZ_JBFAJO010000039.1:0-84030 GCF_040655255.1 Kitasatospora sp. NPDC050463 | reverse complement strand
CTACGCGACATGGCAGACTGCACACCCAACGGAGCCCCCAGAACAGCGATCTTGGTCGACGCAGTTCTATCGGGGGCTCCGTTGCCATGTCAGGGACTTGACGAACGCCGCAGCGGCTTAACTTCCTGGTCTTGTGTGAAAACCGGTCACCCGCCGGGCGGCCTCGACCTCCTGTTGGAAGCGGCGCTGGAACTGCGGGTCCTCGGCGTACTCAGCCCTGATCACCTTCACCGCGAGCAGTCTCAACCCGGGCGAGCGGGCCAGGTACACCTCCCCCATCCCGCCCGCGCCCAACGGCCGCAGCAACTGATGCGGGCCCACGAACACAGCCCGCTGTGCCCGCATGCCCTCGGCGTTCCCGTCGGCCGCCACCAAGCCTCCCCAAGCACGTGCCGTCATCACCGACAGACACAGTGACACGCACAACTCGTCCGGCGGTCCCTTTTCGCACGACGGTCCGCCGTCCCACCGACGGTCGGGCACGCCGCCGGCGGCCCCCCGGGCCGCGAACCGAACGTCACCACGATGGATCCGCACCCCGGAGGCGAGTTCCCCGCAGAGACACTCCGCCGAGCGCTACTCGGCGACCGGCGCGGAGAGGTCGTCCTCGGACAGCACCCGGTAGACCGCGTTCAGGCTGGGCGGCCCGACCAGATCCTTGATCCGCTCGAAGCGGCGCTCCTCGATCGGGGTCAGCCTCTCCATCCACTCCGCGATGGACTCGGGGCCGTGGTCACCCTCGATGATCGCGATGGTGACGATCTCCTGCGGGTCCTCCAGGCCGGCCGCCGTGATCACCCGGGTACGCGGATCTCCCGGAACGATCTCGTCCGGGATCCAGCCCTTGCGGAATTCTCCGTACTCGACTCCGTCGTTGAGCCTGCGCACCATGACGCCGATGAGCTGCATGACATCCTCCCGGATACTTTTCTTGCAGTGCAAGATCCTGCCGTCCGCTATTGTTTTCTTGCAGCGCAAGAACTGTCAAGGCGCGGCTCGGCCACAGCGTCGGACACGACGGAGGAGCACCCCCATGGCGGCAGGCGGACGCGGACGCCCGAGGACCGGCCTGACCAGGGAGAAGGTCATCGACGCGGCGCTGGCCTTCGTCGACGAGCACGGACTGTCCGCCCTCTCCAACCGGAAGCTCGGCGCGGCACTGGGCGTCGAGGGCATGACGCTCTACTACTACGTACCCAGCAAGGCGGCCCTGCTCGACGGCATGGTGGAGCGCCTGCTGGAGCTGTCGGCCGGCGACCTGTTCGTCGAGCCCGCCGGGCCGTGGACGGAGGTGGTCCGCGACTTCGCCGTCGCCCTGCGGCGCATGCTGCTCGACCACCCGGCGATGCTCACGGTGCTGGCCACCCGGCCGGCCGCCACCCCGGCGGCTCTGCGACTGCTGGAGCGCGGGATCACCACGCTGCGCGCGGACGGCGTGCCGCTCACGGACGCCTTGGACGTCCTCAACGCCACGGTGTCGTTCACGCTCGGGCACACCCTGGCGGAGGCCGGCGGGACCCCGCATCACGAGGGCACCGAACCCGACCCCGAGCAGTTCCGATCGCTCGACCCGACGGCCTACCCGCAACTGGTCCAGGCGTTCGACAGCGGCGCGGGGCTGGACTCGGAGCAGCGGTTCCACCGCACGCTCCGCATTCTGCTCGCGGGCTTCGCCACCGAGGTCGGGGCGAGCACCGGGACCGACCCGACCGCCGCGGCGACCCCCGGGGCAGCCACGACCGGCAACACCGGCAGAACCGAAGAGAACGGCCACCCACCTCGCTGACCTGCGCCGACCGAATCGGCACGGCTCAACCGGGCGACCCGTCGACGCCGTCGGGCCCACGCAGCGCCGCCGCGATCAGCCCCCGGATCCCGTCCGGTGCGATGATCCGGTCGGTCCTGCGCCACGCCGACTGGACGCCGCCGCGCATCGCCCCGGCGCGAGCCCGACCCCGACCGGCGCCGTCGCCGTACACTCGCTGGAGAAGGCCTCCCGCCGAGCCCCCCTCGACTTCCCGGCAGGCGCGTGCGGCCCCGGGGCGACCGGCGCCCCCTGAAGGGACGTCCGGACCTCGCCCGGGAGCCGCGCCGGAGCCGACCGGCAGCACCGGAGCGGGCCCCGCCACCCGAAGGGAGCACAATCCGGTGTGGCGTGGCTCACTTCCGAAGAATTCGTCTGACGATCCGTCAACTCGACTGACATATCGTCACATCCATCCCGGAGGGCTGAAGTTAGTGACTGACTACTCGTCAGATTCGGCCGTTTCCAGGCAAGTTGATTGAAGTGTCGGGCGGTACGCCGTTCATCACCCGGGGCTACCATCGGTCAGGTTGTCCGCTTCGGCCCCGGAGTGGGTCACCCGATCAGGTGGGTGCTCCCACCGCCCCAAGGGCCGGACACGGTCGGAACCAGGGGCGAGGACGAGGAGCGCACGGCTGCCATGACAGCTGAACCGAGCCAGACAGAGCAGAGCGCGGGAGCCTCCCGGACCCCGCAGGCCCTCTTCCCCGGACGCCCGGCCCCGGCCCCGCGCACCCTGATCGACATCGTGGACGCCGCCGTCCGCACTCACCCGAACGAGCCGGCCCTGGACGACGGACACACCGTCCTCGGCTACCGGGCGCTCGCCGCCGAGGTCGAGCAGCTGCGCCGCCGGCTGGCCGGCGCGGGGATCGGCCCGGGCGACCGGGTCGGCGTCCGCGTGCCCTCCGGAACCAACGACCTCTACATCGCCATCCTCGCCGTACTGGCCGCGGGCGCCGCCTACGTACCCGTGGACGCCGAGGACCCGGACGAGCGCGCCCAGCTCGTCTTCGAGGAGGCCGCCGTCGCCGGCGTGCTCGGGGCCGACCGCACCCTGACCCTCACCGGCGACCGGCGACCCGCCGTACCCACGGACGCCCGGCCGACCCCTGACGACGACGCCTGGATCATCTTCACCTCCGGCTCGACCGGCCGGCCCAAGGGCGTCGCCGTCACCCACCGCAACGCCGCCGCGTTCGTCGACGCCGAGGCCGCGCTGTTCCTCCAGGACGAGCCGATCGGCCCCGGCGACCGTGTGATGGCCGGCCTCTCCGTCGCCTTCGACGCCTCCTGCGAGGAGATGTGGCTGGCCTGGCGCTACGGCGCCTGCCTGGTACCCGTCCCCCGCTCGCAGGTGCGCGGTGGCGCCGACCTCGGCCCGTGGCTCGCCGAGCAGGAGATCACCGTCGTCTCCACCGTCCCGACGCTGGCCGCGCTCTGGCCCGCCGAGGCGCTGAACGAAGTCCGGCTGCTGATCTTCGGCGGCGAGGCCTGCCCGCCCGAGCTGGTGCAGCGGCTGGTCACCGAGGGCCGCGAGGTCTGGAACACCTACGGCCCCACCGAGGCGACCGTGGTGGCCTGCGCCGCGCTGCTCACCGGCGACGGCCCGGTCCGGATCGGCCTGCCACTGGACGGCTGGGACCTCGTCGTGGTCGACGAGGCCGGCGAGCCGGTCGCCCCGGGCGGTACCGGCCAGCTGGTGATCGGCGGCGTCGGTCTGGCCCGCTACCTGGACCCGCTGAAGGACGCCGAGAAGTACGCCCCGCTGCCATCACTCGGCTGGGACCGCGCCTACCGCAGCGGCGACCTCGTTCAGGCCGACCCCGCGGGCCTGCTCTTCCTCGGCCGCGGTGACGAGCAGATCAAGCTCGGCGGCCGCCGGATCGAACTCGGCGAGGTCGACGCCGCCCTGCAGGCCCTGCCGGGCGTCGCCGGTGCGGCCGCCGCCGTCCGCACCGCGCGCGGCGGCAACCAGCTGCTGGTCGGCTACCTGGTCACCAAGGACGGCTGGGACAGGGCGGCGGCCGTCGAGCAGCTGCGCGCCGAGCTGCCCGCCGCCCTGGTACCGCTGCTCGCCCCGGTGGACGCCCTGCCCACCCGGACCTCCGGCAAGGTCGACCGGAACGCCCTGCCCTGGCCGCTGCCCGACCTGGAGGCCGCCGGGCCCACCGAGCAGCTCTACGGCACCGAGGCCTGGCTGGCCGAGCAGTGGACCGAGATCCTCGGCGTACCGGTCGCCGGCCCGCGCGAGGACTTCTTCGCCATCGGCGGCGGCAGCCTGGCCGCCGCCCGGCTCACCACCCTGCTGCGCACCCGCTACCCGAGCGCCGCCGTGCTGGACATCTACCAGCAGCCGACCCTGCGCAAGCTCGCCCGCCACCTGGAGCGGTCGGCGGCGGACAGCGGTGAGACCCGCACCATCGCCCTGGTGCCGACCAGGGCCAAGCTGCTCCAGCTGCTCCTACTGATCCCGCTCTTCACCGTGGTCGGGCTGCGCTGGACGGTCGCCCTGCTCGCGCTCGGCAACGTGCTCACCTGGTTCGGCGACTACCCCTGGGCGCCGACCGCCTCCTGGTGGGCGGTCGGCGCGGGCGCACTGGCCCTGTTCTCCCCCGCGGGCCGGCTCGCCGTCGCGGCCGGCGGCGCCCGGCTGCTGCTGCGCGGCCTGCGGCCCGGCCGCTACCCGCGCGGCGGCAGCACCCATCTGCGGCTCTGGACCGCCGAGCGGCTGGCCGAGGTCACCGGCGCCAGCTCCCTCTCCGGGGCCTGGCTGATCCGCTACGCCCGGGCGCTCGGCGCCAAGGTCGGCCCGGAGGTGGACCTGCACTCGCTGCCGCCGGTCACCGGGATGCTCAAGCTGGGCCGGGGCTGCGCGGTGGAGGCCGAGGTCGACCTCTGCGGCTACTGGCTGGACGGCGACCGACTGGAGGTCGGCCCGGTCAAGGTCGGCTCGGGGGCCGTGGTCGGCACCCGCTCGACGCTGCTGCCCGGCGCCCGGGTCGGCAAGCGGGCGCACGTGGTGGCCGGCTCCAGCGTCACCGGACAGGTGACGACCGGCCAGCGCTGGGGCGGCGCGCCCGCCGTGAAGCTGGGCCGCGCCGAGCGGACCTGGCCCAAGGACCGCCCGGCCCGCCAGGCCCGCTGGGCGGCGCTGTTCGGTGCCAGCGGCACGGCGCTCAGCCTGCTGCCGGTGCTGCCCGCGCTCGCGGGCCTCGCCGTGCTCTCCCGCTTCGTCCACCCCGGCGACGACCTCGGCGCCGCGCTCGGCGGCGCCCTGCTCGGCCTCCTCCCGGCCACCCTGGCGTACGGCGCCGTGTACGCGACGCAGCTGGTGGCGGCCGTGCGGCTGCTGAGCATCGGACTGGCCCCGGGCGTGCACCCGCTGCACGGCCGGGTCGGCTGGCAGGCCTGGACGGTCACCCAGCTGATGGACCAGGCCCGCGAGATCCTGTTCCCGCTGTACGCGGGCCTCGTCACGCCGCTGTGGCTGCGGGCCCTGGGCATGAAGGTCGGCCGGGGCGCCGAGGTGTCCACCGTGCTGGCGCTGCCGAGCCTGACCACGGTCGGGGACGGCGCTTTCCTGGCGGACGACACCCTGATCGCCCCGTACGAGCTGGGCGGCGGCTGGCTGCGACTCGGTGAGGCGAAGGTCGGTGAGCGGGCCTTCCTCGGCAATTCGGGGATGACCGCTCCCGGCCGGGCCGTCCCGGCGCGCGGGCTGGTCGGTGTGCTGTCGGCGACGCCGAAGAAGGCCAAGAAGGGCAGCTCCTACCTGGGCATGCCGCCGATGCGGCTGCCGCGCTCGGCCGACCAGGCCGACCAGAGCCTCACCTACGAGCCCCCGGCCCGGCTGCTCTGGGCGCGCGGGCTGGTGGAGGTGGCCCGGCTGCTGCCGGTGCTGGCGTCCGGCGCGCTCGGTGCGCTGACCCTCGCCTCGCTCTCCTGGCTGTCGGCGAGCTGGTCACCGGTGGTGGCGGCGCTGCTGTCCGGTCTGGTGCTGCTGGCGGCCGGCGGGGCGGCCTGCGTGGTCGCGGTGGCGGCGAAGTGGCTGCTGGTCGGGCGGTTCCGGGCGGTGGAGCACCCGCTCTGGAGCGGCTTCGTCTGGCGCAACGAGCTCGCGGACACCTTCGTCGAGGTGCTGGCCGTGCCGTGGCTGGTGGGCGCGGTGCCGGGCACGCCGGTGCTGAACGTCTGGCTGCGGGCGCTCGGCGCGGGCGTCGGGCGGGGCGTCTGGTGCGAGAGCTACTGGCTGCCGGAGGCGGACCTGGTCACCCTCGGGGACGGGGTCACCATCAACCGGGGCTGTGTGGTGCAGACCCACCTCTTCCACGACCGGATCATGCGGATGGATACTGTCATCCTCCGCGAGGGCGCCACCCTGGGCCCGGGCGGCATCGTGCTGCCCGGCAGCACGGTGGGCGCGCGCAGCACCCTGGGCCCGGCCTCGCTGGTGATGCGCGCCGAGTCCGTCCCCGCCGACACGCGGTGGCTGGGCAACCCGATCGAGGTGTGGCAGGCCACCTCGTGACCGCCGCCCCCGTCGAGACGCCCGCCACCTCCACGTCCCCCAGTTCGCAGGGAGCGCACGACCCGGTGAAACCCCGCCCGGTGAACCACCAGCACGCCTCGGCGGCCCCCACCGCCGCCCCGGACCCGTACTTCCCGAACAGCGGGGACACCCGCTACAAGGTCCACCGCTACGAGCTCGCCCTGGACTACCGGCCCGGGCCCAACCGGCTCGGCGGCACCGCCCGGCTCAGCGCCGTCGCCGGGACGGCGCTGCCCGAGTTCGCGCTCGACCTCGCCGAGTTCCGGATCGGCCGGGTCCTGGTGGACGGCAAGGCCGCCCGGTACACCCACCGGGCCGGCAAGCTGCGGGTGCGCCCGGCCAAGGCGCTCGCGGCCGGCGCCGCGTTCACCGTCGAGGTCCACTACACCGGTAACCCGCGCCCGGTGCGCAGCCCGTGGGGCGGCCTGGGCTGGGAGGAACTGACCGACGGCGCGCTGGTCGCCAGCCAGCCCGTCGGCGCCCCGTCCTGGTTCCCCTGCAACGACCGGCCGGCCGACAAGGCGACGTACCAGATTTCGGTGACCACGCCGTCCCCGTACACCGTGGTGGTGGGCGGTCGACTGCTCACCCGCACCACGCACGCCTCCAGTACGACCTGGGTGTACGAGCAGAGCGCACCGACCTCGACGTACCTGGTGACCGTCTCGATCGGCCACTACCGGCCGGTCGTGCTCGCCGAGCGCCCGGCCGTCCGGCAGACCGGGTACGTGCCCGAGCGGCTGGGCGGCGACTTCGCGGTGGACTTCGGGCGGCAGCCGCAGATGACCGCGTTCTTCGAGGAGCTCTTCGGCCCCTACCCGTTCGGCGAGTACGCGGTGGTCGTCGCCGACGAGGAGCTGGACGTCCCGGTGGAGGCGCAGGGCGTCGCCACCTTCGGCACCAACCACCTCGGCGGGGGCTGGGGGCGTGAGCGGCTGATCGCCCACGAGCTGGCCCACCAGTGGTTCGGCAACAGCGTGTCGATCGCCGACTGGAGCCACATCTGGCTCAACGAGGGCTTCGCCAAGTACGCGGAGTGGCTCTGGTCCGAACGGGCCGGCGGGCCGTCCGCCGCCACGCACGCGACGGCCGCGCACGTCCTGCTGGCCGGCCTCCCCCAGGACCTCAAGCTGGCCGACCCGGGCCGGAAGCTGATGTTCGACGACCGGCTGTACCAGCGCGGCGGCCTCACCGTGCACGCGCTCCGGCTCACCCTCGGCGACGCCTCCTTCTTCCCGATGCTCCGGGACTGGGCCACCACCCACCGGCACGGCGTCGTCGCCACCGCCGACTTCCGCGCCCACGCGGGCCGCTACGCCGACCACTCGCTGGACACCCTGTTCACGGCGTGGCTCGACCGCCCGGAGCTCCCGCCGCTGCGAGGGGTGAGCGGACCGACCGACGCGCCGCGACCGGGCCACTGACGGAGCCGGCCCGGGCCTCTCGGGGTGAGAGGCCCGGGCCGGGCAGCCGGGGCCGGGCGGCCGGGGCCTGGCGTCAGCCGGTGAAGCCGGCCGTGACGGAGGTGAACTGCCAGTCGTTCTGGGCGATGCCGGAGCAGGTCTCCTGCAACCCACCGCCGGCGCAGCCGCGGTCGCGGTTGACGGACCAGAAGGCGAGCCGGGCGATGTGGTGGCTGTTGGCCCAGTCGCGGATCGCGGTCCAGTTCTGGACGGTGGTGACCTCGTTGGTGTCGCTGAGGCCGTTCATGCCGGAGATCCCGACGTGCGCGTAGGCGGTGGCGTCGTCCCAGCCGAAGGTGGACCTGAGCTTGGCCTTCAGGCCCTCGGCCGCGCTCACGGTGGCGGCGTACATGTCGGTGGAGGCGTTGCCGAAGTCGAACGGCATGATCGTGAAGACGTCGATGTCCGCGCCGAGCGCCTTGGACTGCTCGATCAGCCGGTTGCCGTAGTAGGTCGGGCCGGTGGTGCCGGTGCCGAAGGTCAGGATGGTGCGCAGGCCGGGGTTGTTCTGCTTGACGATCTTGAGTGCCCCGAGGATGCGGTCCTGGACGGCGGTGTTCTCGAACTCGTCGCTGTTCTCGATGTCGACGTCGATCGCCTTGAGGCCGTAGGCGTCGATCACCTTCTGGTAGGCGCCGGCGAGGTCCGCCGTGGTGGCGCAGTTGGGGCCGAGCTTGTTGCCGCTCCACCCGCCGATGGACGGGACGACGTCCCCGCCGGCCGCGCGGACGGCGTTGATGGTGGCCTGGTCGACCCCGTTCAGCAGCGGCCGCTGACTGTCCCAGGTGGGGTTGCAGCCGTTCTGGGCGAGGACGAAGGCCAGGGTGAACCACTTGATGCCGGTGGCGTTCATGACGGTCGCCGCCGCCGGCGGGTTGCCCCAGCCGTTGTAGAGGTAGGGCGCGGCCTGCTTGAACCCGGTCGGGGTACCGCCACCCCCCGGGTCGGTGGTGACGGCGAGGGCGCCGGAGGGGCCCGAGGTGTTGCCGGCCGCGTCGCGGGCCCTGACGGTGAAGCTGTACGCGGTGGCGGCGCTCAGCCCGTTGACGGTGGCTCCGGTGCCGGAGGCGGTGGCGACCTTGGTGGCACCCTGGTAGACGTCGTAGCCGGTCACGCCGATGTTGTCGGTGGCGGCGTCCCACGCGAGGGTGACGGCGGTGGCGGACTTGCCGGTGCTGCGCAGGTTGCCGGGGGTGGTGGGTGCCTGGGTGTCGGTCGGGGTACCGCCGCCGGGGCCGTCCAGGCTCAGGTCGTCGGCGTAGTAGGTGCCCTGGCCGTACCAGCCGTTGAGGTAGACCTCCGCGCTGGTCTGGGTGGCGCCGGTGGTGAAGGAGACGCTCAGCTTGGTGTAGTCGGCCGCGGAGGTCCAGGCGGAGCCGGCGCCGGTGACGCCGAGGTAGACGTAGCTGCCGCGGACCCAACCGGAGAGCGAGTAGGTGGTGTTGGGCTGCACGGCGACCGTCTGCGTGCACTTGGCGTTGTCGCTCGCGGTGGCGGCGCCGGCCAGCGCCTTGCTGCCGCCGTGCACCGGGTTGGAGACCACCGAGCCGAGTCCGCCGGTGCAGGACCAGCCGCTCAGGGTGCCGGTCTCGAATCCGGGATTGCCGAGTTGGTTCGCCGCGTGGGCGGCGGTGGGGGCGGTGAACGCGGCCGCGGCCGCGAGCAGGGCGGCCGCGCCGACGGCGGGCAGTCGGGTGCGCTTGAGCACCGGTGACCTCCAGTGGGGGTGTGGGGGTGGAGGTGCGGGGAGGAGCCCAAAATGGACTGGACCAATTCATGCTGTCAAGTACCGTCCGGCGAGCGGACGGTGAGCGGAGGGCGAACGGGCCCGGTGTGGTGCGGGGATCCGGCCCTGGGCCGGGGCGGCGGTGCGGCGGCGCAGTGGTGCCGGAGCGGCTCCAGCTGCGGGTTCGACTGCGGCTTCGGGGTGGTAGGGCGGCGGAGCGGTAGGGCGGCGGAGTTGCTGCGCGGCGGACGATCCGGGGCTCCCGGGATAAGGAGGTGAAGTGCGGCAAGCAGCCGTCGTAGGTTGAAGGCGCCGTCCGGCCCGGCCGGCGACCCCCAGTGACGATCGACCACCCGGCGCCGGCACACCTGTCCAGCCGCTCCCCTCGGAAGATTCAGAGGATCAGATGACCGACCAGTACGACGAGCTCCTCCCCACGACCCGCCGCGCCCTGCTGCATCGGATCGCGGTCGCGCAGGCCGAGGGCCGCACGCCCTCCCTGATCGCCGCGGTGGTCCGGGACGGCCGGCTGGTCTGGAGCGGCGCCCGCAGCATGATCGACGGCCATGCGCCCGACAGTGACGTGCAGTACCGGATCGGATCGCTCACCAAGACCTTCGTCGCCGTCCTGGTGCTCCGCCTCCGCGACGAGGGCCTGCTCGACCTGGCCGACCCGCTGGAGCGGCACCTTCCCGGCACCCCCGCCGACGGGGCCACCGTCGCCCAGCTGCTCGCCCACTCGGCGGGCCTCGCCGCCGAGACCCCGGCGCCGTGGTGGGAGCGGACCG
The DNA here is from genome assembly GCF_040655255.1 of Kitasatospora sp. NPDC050463. Taxonomy (NCBI): domain Bacteria; kingdom Bacillati; phylum Actinomycetota; class Actinomycetes; order Kitasatosporales; family Streptomycetaceae; genus Kitasatospora; species Kitasatospora sp. NPDC050463. Next base: position 73,697 of record NZ_JBFAJO010000039.1, on the reverse strand, counting down.
ACGGCTCGCTGCGCCCGGACCTCGCCGACGTCCTGGAGCGCGAGCGCCCGCGCAAGCACCCCGCCGGGCAGCTCCACCACTACTCCAACCCGGGGTACGCCCTGCTCGGCGCGCTGGTCGAGCGCCTGCGCGGGGAGCCGTGGGACGAGGTGCTGCGCCGCGAGATCCTGGAGCCGCTCGGGATGGACCGCACCACCCTGCTGCCCCGGAACCCGCACGCCGGCGGCTTCGCCGTCCACCCCTGGGCCGACGTCATGCTGCCCGAGCCGCTGACCGACACCGGGCTGATGGCACCGGCCGGGCAGCTCTGGTCGACCGCCGCCGACCTGGCCCGGTGGGCCGCCTTCCTGGCCGGTGGCGACCCGAAGGTGCTGGCCGCCGAGAGCCTCGCCGAGATGCGCCGGCCCGCCACCGGCCCGGGGGGCGACGACTGGTCCTCCGGGTACGGGCTCGGGCTGCAACTGCTACGCCACGGGGGCCGGGTGCTGTACGGCCACACCGGTTCGGTACCGGGCTTCACCGCCGGGCTCTGGGTCAGCGAGGCGGACGGCCTGGCGGCGATCGCGCTCGCCAACGCGACCACCGGCGGCAACACCCCGCGGGTCGCGGCGGAGCTGATCGCCCTCACCGCCGAGCACGAACCCCGGCTGCCCGAGCCCTGGCGTCCGCTGTCCTCCGTCGACGAGGAGCTGCTCGCGCTCACCGGCCCCTGGTACTGGGGCGCCACCGCACACACCCTGCGGCTGAAGGCCGACCGCGCCCTGGAGCTGGCGCCGCTCACCGGCGGCACCCGCAGCTCCCGCTTCCGAGCCGAGCCGGACGGCACCTGGACGGGGCTGGACAACTACTACGCGGGCGAGACGCTGCGGGTCGTCCGGTCCACCGACGGCTCGGTCAGCCATCTGGACATCGGCTCCTTCGTCCTCACCCGCGAGCCCTACGGTCCGGCCGCCGCCGTTCCCGGCGGGGTCGACCCGGCCGGCTGGCAGGCCTTCTGAGGCGTCAGAGCCCACCGCCGTCCGGTGTCGTGCGACGGGCCCCCGGTACTTCGGCGGCGGAGGCCCGCGCTCCGGCAGCGGAGCCTACCCCTTCGTCCTCGGCCGGCGTCCCGACCGCACCCACCCCTGCCGCACCCGCCCCGGCCCTCCTGGCCGCGCCCGCCGACCCGAAGCCCGGTCGGCGGGCGCGGCGCGACAGGTGGGCCAGACGCGACAGGTGGGCGATGCGCAGCGCGTGCGAGGCGAGCAGCAGGCCGACGACCGTGCTCGGGGGCAGCGCGGCGTCCGTCGCCTCCGTGTCCCAGCCGAGGAAGGCACCGACCGCCAGGAACGGGACGACCCCCACCACGGGGGCGACCAGCAGCGCGAACGCGAGCGTGCTCCGCCTCCGGTCCTCCTCCCAGCACCGGTCCGAGGTGACCTGCAGGGCACCGGCCATCGCCACCACCAGCATCCACCAGGCGGAGGTGGGCAGTCCGACGAGCCGTGCCAGCAGGTGGAGCAGGAGGAGCACGACCGCCAGCTGGGCCTGAACCTGCAGGACGTACCGCAGCTCCGCGGCGACGGTCGGCCGCCGCGCCGTGCCCGGTTTCCACCCCATGGAGCGGAGCATACGGTGGCGCCCGCGCACCGAACAGGTGTCCGGCAGACGGTGAGTGGCCCCATTCAGCAGGTGCACATCTGCGCTCCGCCGAACGGCAACGTGGACGCCAGCCGACGCGGAGAACCATACGGATACAGGTTCGCACGCCCCAGACCGAGCAGTGCGAACCGGTGCCACGGCGTTCCGTGGCTGCCGTCGTCCGTGCCGCCCTGGAGGGTCCGCCATGACCACCGTCCCCACGTACGCTCCGCCCGCAGTCACCCCCGGCCACACCTCGGTACTCCCCGCCCCGCTCCCGGCGCTCCCTGCGCAGCCGACCGCCACCCGGCCGGTCCCCGCTCCGGCCGTCCCCGCGCCGGCCGGCCTCGCAGCGGACGTCACCGCACCCGCAACCGCCGCGACGGCCCTCCTCGGCACGGCGCCCGCGCCCGTGTACACCGTCGCGCTCGCCCGCGACGAGGACGACGTCCGGGCCGCCCAGCTGCTGCGCCACCAGGTCTTCGCCGCCGAGCTCGGCGCCCTGCTGCACAGCCCGGTGGCGGGGCTGGACGTCGACCCGTTCGACGAGTTCTGCGACCACCTGCTCGTGCGTGAGGGCGAGGACGGCCCGGTGGTGGGGACGTACCGACTGCTGCGCCCGGAGGCCGCGCGACGGGCCGGGCGGCTCTACTCCGACGGCGAGTTCGACCTGCGCAACCTGGCCCCGCTCCGCGACGGCCTGGTGGAGCTGGGCCGCTCCTGCATCCACCCGGACCACCGCGGCAACGGCGCCGTCATCAACCTGATGTGGGGCGGCATCGCCCGCTACCTCGCCGACACCGGCAACACCTGGGTCGGCGGCTGCTGCTCGATCCCGCTGGACGACGGCGGCGCCACGGCGGCGCGGGTCTGGGACACCGTCAGCGCCAAGTACCTCGCCCCCGAGGAGTACCGGGTCAGCCCGCACCGGCCCTGGGACCCCACCGGCCTGCCGCGGGCCGGGCGGGCCGCCCTGCCGGCGCTGCTCCGCGGGTACCTGCGGCTGGGCGCCTGGGTCTGCGGCGCGCCCGCCCACGACCCGGACTTCGCCACCGCCGACCTGTACGTGCTGCTGTCGCTGGAGCGCACCGACCCGCGTTACCTGCGGCACTTCCTCTCCGGGCTCGCCGCCCCGAGCCCGGCCACCGGGCCCGCCGCGCCCGGCGGTACGGAACCCGCGCCCGGACCGATCGCATGAGTGTCTGGCTGCCGACGGCTCCCTGCACACCGGAGACCTGTCTGACCGAGCCCGGCCCGGTGGTGGCGCTCCCCCGGCGCGTCCTGCGCCTCGCCGCCTTCCTCGCCGTGCTGGTGGCGGGTCTGGCACTCACTCCGTCGGTGCGGGCCCTGCCCGGCGGGCTCCGCGACGAGCTGGTCCGGCGGTGGGCCCGCACCCTGCTCGGCGCACTCGGGGTCTCCGTCCGGCTCGCGCCGCCCCCGGCCGGCGGCGGCGGGGTCCTGGTGGTGGCCAACCACGTCTCGTGGCTGGACATCCCGCTGATCGCGGCCGGCCGGCCCGGCCGCTCCCTGGCCAAGACCGAGGTCCGGCACTGGCCGGTGCTGGGCCCGGTGGTGGCCTGGAGCGGCACCGTCTTCCTCGACCGCGACCGGCTGCGCGCCCTCCCGGGTACGGTCGCCGCGGTCACCGAACTGCTGCGCGCCGGCCGCCCCGTGGTCGTCTTCCCCGAGGGGTCGACCTGGTGTGGGCGGGAGAGCGGCCGGTTCCGGCCGGCCCTCTTCGAGGCCGCCGTCCAGGCCGGCGCCCCCGTACAACCGGTGACGGTCCGGTACCGGCTCGCGGACGGGCGGGCGACCAGCGTGCCCGCCTTCGTCGGCGAGGACGGTCTGCTCTCCTCGCTCGCCCGGGTGGTGTCGGTCCGTGGGCTGGTGGCCGAGGTGACCTTCCTGCCCCCGATCCCGGCTCCTGCGGCCCGGACCGGCCGGTCCGCGGACCGGTGGCAGCCGCGCCGGCAGCTGGCACGCGCCGCCCAGGCAGCCGTGGAGGCCACTGGCCGATGACCTCCGGCCGACGCGGCCGGGTACCGAGGCCGGGGCCCGGGGCGCCCGGGCCGGAGCACCCGCCCGCCGTCCGGGGCCGGGGGCGGGTGGCGGGACCGGGCCGGGGCGGGTGCCGGGGCCGGCGGGAGATCGACGGGCGGCGGGCCGGGCGGGTAGCCTCACGGCGTCCCGTCCGTTCACCGCCGCTCGCCGCAGTTCACCGCGGTCGGCCGCCGATCGCCCCGGAGGACCTCAGCCGTGCCCGAGACGTACCCGATCGGCGAGCCGTACGCGCAAGGACTGTTGGAGGTCGGCGACGGTCACCGGATCCACTGGGAGGCCTCGGGAAATCCGGCCGGCAAGCCGGCCGTCGTGGTGCACGGCGGGCCCGGGTCCGGGCACAACCCGGGAAACCGGCGCTACTTCGACCCGGAGCGCTACCACCTGGTGCTGTTCGACCAGCGCAGCTGTGGACAGAGCCTGCCGCACGCGTCCGACCCGGCGACCGGACTGGAGCACAACACCACCGCCCACCTGATCGCCGACATGGAACGGCTGCGCGAACACCTCGGCATCGACCGGTGGCTGCTGTACGGCGGCTCCTGGGGGTCGACCCTGATCCTCGCCTACGCGCAGGCCCACCCCGAGCGGGTCTCGGAGATCGTGATCTGCGGGGTCACCATGACCCGCCCCGAGGAGACCGACTGGCTGTACCGCGGCGTCAGCCGGCTGCTCCCCGGCCCCTGGGAGGCGTTCCGCGACGCGCTGCCGCCCGCCGAGCGGGACGGCGACCTGGTCGCCGCGTACAGCCGGCTGCTGAACAGCCCCGACGAGGCCGTCCGACGCGAGGCCGCGCGGTCCTGGGCGACCTGGGAGGACGCGGTGATCGCGCACGAGTCGCTCGGGAAGCCGAACGCCTACTCCGACCGTCCGAGCGACGCGCTGATGGCCTTCACCCGGATCACCGCGCACTACTTCGCACACGACGCCTTCCTGGACGACGGCCAACTCCTGCGTGACGCCGGACGACTGGCCGGGATCCCCGGCGTACTGATCCACGGCCGGCTGGACCTCGGATCACCGCTGCGGACCGCCTGGGAGCTGGCGAAGGCCTGGCCGGACGCCGAGCTGACGGTCATCCAGGAATCCGGCCACACCGGGAGCCCGGCCATGGGCGCCGCGGTGTTCGCGGCCATCGAGCGGTTCGCCGGTCCCGCGCGGCACTGAGCGCGACAGACCGGACCGGCCCCGACCGCTTCGGGCCCGACCGCTTCGGCCGCGACCGCTCACGACTGGGCCGGTGGCCGCCCTGCCCGTGGGCCACCCGCGCCAGGGGCCTCCGACGCCAGCAGGACCCGACGCAGCAGGTCGGAGAGTCGGCGGCGTTCGTCCGGCGCCAGGACGCCCAGCAGGCGGCGCTCCTCCCGGCCGACGACGTCCAGCGCCTCCCCCCAGGCGGCCCGACCGGCCTCGGTGAGCTCGACGTCGACCCGGCGCCGGTCCTCCGTGGAGGGGGTGCGGACGATGAAGCCGCGCCGCTCCAGGGCCTCCAGACGGCCGGTCACCGAGGCCGGCGCCAGACCGAGGTCGTCGCGAAGATCGGACGGGACGGCCCGGCCGCCCCGGCCGGCCAGGACGTGGAGCGTGTCGAACTCGTGCTTCTGCAGACCGTAGTCGGCGAGGCCCTGCTCGCGCACCCGGCCCAGGTGCCGCAGGAGCTTGGTCATCCGGGTGACGGCGCCCTCGATGTCCGGATCGAGCTGCGGCCGGACCGGACGCCAGCGCTCGACATGATCGTCGGTCCAGTCGCGCGGCTCGTCGCGCCCCTCGCCACGCGGCCGGTCGAGCTCCTCGCCCCGGGGCGCATCCACCGGCTCGTCACGTGTCTCGTCGGCTCGTCGCTCGGGGTGTTCCATGGGACGAGTCTAGGCTCCGCCGAAATGCAGAACATATTTCGTTGCCGAAACTTCGGTACCGAAATATAGTTTCGCCGTGACCCACCCACTGAGGCTCCCCGATTTCCGGCTGCTCTTCCTCGGCCGGACCATCTCCACCCTCGGCGACGCGATCGTCCCCGCCGCCCTCGCCATCGCGATCACCAGGGCCACCGGCTCCTCCGGTGCGCTGGCCCTGGTCCTGGGCTGCGCGATGGTGCCGCGACTGCTCCTGCTCCCGCTGGGCGGAGTGGTCGGGGACCGCTTCAATCCCCGGGCGGTGGCACTGACGACGGATCTGGTGCGTGCCGCCGCCCAGCTGTTCGTCGGCCTCGAGCTGATCGGCGGGGAGCCCGGCCTGGCCCACATCGCCGTCGCCGAGGCAGTCGGCGGCATCGCCTCCGCGTTCGCCCTCCCGACCGCCTCCCCGCTGGTCGCGGGCACCGTCGAGGGAGCACTGCGGATGCGGGCGAACGCGCTGCTCGCCTCCGTCAGCAATGTGGCACGACTGGGCGGCCCCGCACTTGCCGGAGTCCTGGTGTACTCGGTCGGCGCCGGCTGGGCCTTCGTACTGAACGGCGCCTCGTTCGTGGTCAGCGCCGCGCTCCTGACCGGGGTCACCGTCCGGCACACCCCCGCGGAACGCCGTCCGCTGTTCGCCGAGCTGGCCGAGGGCTGGGGCGAGTTGCGCTCACGGAGCTGGTACTGGAGCAGCCTGATCGCGCACGGCACGTGGAACGGCGCCGCGGCGGTGCTGCTCACCCTCGGCCCGCTGATCGCCACCCGGGACCTGGGCGGCGACGCGGTCTGGATCGCCATGACGCAGGCCGGCGCGATCGGCCTGCTGGCCGGATCGCTACTCGCCGGGAAGGTCAGGCCGGCCCGCCCGGTCCTGCTCGCCAACCTCGGCCTCGCCCTGTACGCACTCCCGCTGGCCGCCCTCGCGGTCGCCGCCCCGGCGCCGGTGACGGTCACCGCCTACGCACTCGCGATGGCCGGCCTCGGCTTCCTCAACCCGGTCTGGCAGACGGTGGTGCAGCAGGAGTTCCCCGCGCACGTCCTGGCCCGCGTCACCTCCTACGACTGGCTGCTCTCGCTGGCCGCCGCCCCGCTCGGCTACACCCTCGCACCGCTCGCAGCGGACGCCTGGGGCAGCGGCATCCCCCTGCTGGTGGCCGCCGCGCTGGTGGCGCTGGCGTGCGCGGGCACCGCTGCGGTGCCGGGCGTGCGCCGAATCGGGCGCAGCACGGCGAAGGCGACGACCGGCGCGCCAAGTGCCGTCCCCACGCCGACCGGAGGGGCGGGGCGGGACCGCGAATCCGAGTGGGCCGCACGGCCGGGTGAGTAGACCGAATCTCCCGCGCGGGAGGCGGGTGGGGCCCCCGTAGCGGACTCCTGGCCACCCGATCGGCCCCCTACGATACGAGCATGATCGCCTATGCCCCCGCGGCCCTCTTCTTCGTCCTGTGCGGGATCGGGGTCCTGCGCGACCGACGCCGGTTCAGCAATGCCGTCCTGCTCGGCATAGCCGTCTCCTTCCTCGCGCTGGCACTGCTCGCCGAGCTGCGCAAGGCCCCGACGCTGGTCGTCGAACTGGCGGCGGTCGCCATCGTCCTGCTGCCGGCGATCGGGACCTTGGCACTGATCGGCTTCCTGATCGCCAACAGCCTGACCATGGTCCGCAAGGAGGGCAGGCGGCCCGCCAACCTCCTCTCCCTGCTCGCGGGGCTCGGCATTCTCGCGGTGATCACCCTGCTCGTCGCGGCGCTGCTCACCCGCTCGTACCGGCTGGGCGTCCTCGCCGGCACCGCCGTGCTGGTCGTCGGCTACATCTCCTTCCTGTTCGTCTGCTTCGTGGGCTACGCCTTCCTGTACGGCCGTCACCGGCCGCGCCGGGACGTGGACTTCGTGGTGGTGCTCGGCTCCGGTCTGATCGGCGGCGACCGGGTGCCGCCACTGCTGGCCAGCCGACTGAACCGGGGTCGCGATGTGTACGAGAAGCAGGCCGCCCGCGGGAACCCCCCGGTGCTGATCACCTCGGGCGGACAGGGACCGGACGAGAAGCTGCCGGAGTCCCACGCGATGGCGGACTACCTCGTGGAACGCGGTTTCCCCGAGGCGCACCTGGTGCGCGAGGACCGCTCGCGCACCACGGAGGAGAACCTGCTCCTCTCCAAGGTGATCATGGAGCAGACCAAGCCCGACTACCGCTGTGTGATCGTCACCAACAACTTCCACGCCTTCCGAGCCGCACTGACGGCTCGCAAGACCGGTGTCACCGGGCAGGTATTCGGCTCCCCCACGGCGGCGTACTACTGGCCGAGTGCGACGATCCGCGAGTTCGCCGCCGTCTTCCTCTCCCACAAGCTGATCAACTTCGGCATCTGCGGCTTCCTCGCCCTGTGTGGAGTACTCGCCGCCGCACTCTGAGGCGCCGTCGCTCCCCTCCCTAGTCCCGGCTCCCGCAATGGACCGGAGCCGGCGAACACCGGGCGCACCATGTGCACGTTCAGCTGGGTGGTGGTGCAGCCGGTACCGGCGAGCCGGCATGGAGCCGACCTGCCTGCTTCGCCCGACCGGCTCAACCGCGACGCGCACCACGGAGGCGCCCTCGCCAATGGCGCCGCCGCCCACGACGGACCGGGAGAGGCGGGTGACCGTCACATACCTCCCGGCGGCCGGACGCGCCACGCTGCACGGCATCCCATCGAACTCCTTCCCCACCCAGGAGTCCCCATGGCTCTGCCGCCAGTGCGCATGTCCGCCTCGCCCGCCAGGCCCGCCCCGCCCGCACCGCCCACCCGGTCCGCCGCCTCCGAGGCCGCCCCTGCCGCGCTCGTCGCCGGACCGCCCCGCCGCGGCGGGCGGCTCGCGCGCCGCGCCGCGGCCGCCTTGCTGGCTGCGGTGGCACTCTCCTCCACCGCGCCGGCCTCGGCCGTCGCCTCGACCTCCACGGGCCCCTCCGGCTCTGCCGCCCTCGCGGGCCCCGCCGTCGCCTCGACCTCCGACCCCGCCGCGACCTCCAACCCCGCCGACGCCGTGGGCGGGAGCTTCCAGCAGGTCACCGGGTTCGGCACCAACCCCGGGAATCTGGCGATGTACTCCTACACCCCCACGGGCCTGCCGACCGGAGCGCCGCTGGTGGTCGCGCTGCACGGCTGCGTCCAGACCGCCACCGACTACTACCGCGACTCCGGCTGGACCACCTTCGCCGACCGGTACGGCTTCGCGGTGGTGTTCCCGCAGACCGGCGCCGCCAACAACGGCCTCTCCTGCTTCAGCTGGTTCGACGCCGCCAAGGACAGCCGTGGTACGGGCGAGGCCGAATCGGTGGTCGAGATGGTCGCCAAGGCCCGGACCCTGTACGGCTCGGACAGCCACCGGGTGTTCGTCACGGGCCTGTCGGCCGGCGGCGGCATGGCGGCCGATCTGCTGGCCGACTACCCGGACGTCTTCGCCGGCGGAGCGATCGACTCGGGCCTGCCCGCCCACTGCGCCACCACCCAGAGTGCCGCCTCCGGGTGCCAGAACAACGACCAGCGGCTCACCCCGGCCCAGTGGGGCGACAAAGTCCGCCGGGCCTACCCGGGCCACTCCGGGCCGTGGCCCCGGGTGGCGATCTGGCAGGGCACCGCGGACACCACCGTGAGACCGGTGAACGGCACCGAGCTGCGGGACCAGTGGACGGACGTGTGGGGCATCGGCCAGAGCGCCGCCGGCACCAGGACCCTGCCGGGTGGCACCACACAGTCCGTCTACAACGATGCGAGCGGCCGGCCCGCCGTGGCGCTGTACACCGTCGAGGGCATGGGCCACGGGCTCGCCGTCGACCCCGGCTCGGGCCCCGATCAGTGCGGTGCGACCGGCGCCTACTTCCTCGACGCGATCTGCTCCAGCTACTACACGGCGCAGTTCTGGGGGCTGGACAGCGGCAGCCCGACCACGCCCTCGCTGCCCGCTCCCTCCGGCCTGACCGCGACCACCACCGGCCCGGATTCGGTCGCACTCGGCTGGCAGGCCGTCACCGACGCCGCCTCGTACGTGCTGTACCGGGACGGAGCGCAGGTGGCCGCCCCGACCGGCACCTCGCGCACCGACACCGGGCTGAGCCCCGGCGCCTCGTACACCTACACCGTGGCCGCCGTCGACGCGGCGGGCGTCGTGGGCGCCCGTTCGGCGGGACTGACGGTCACCACCACGGGCGGCGCGCCGCAGTGCTTCACGGACAACAACTACAACCAGGTGAAGGCTGGCCGTGCGACGCAGGCCGGCGGCCTCACCTTCGCCCTGGGCTCCGGACAGGCCATGGGCCTCTGGAACACCTTCACGACCCACACGCTGAAGCGGACCGGGACTGATTACTTCGTCCTGGCCGACGGCCACTGCTGAGCCCGCCGGGCCGTACCGCACCGGGCCTGCGTACCGCACCGGGCCGGGGAACGGAACCGGAGCCACACGGCCGCAGCGGACGCCTGCTCCGCACCTCCCCCTGCCCGTACCGCTGAGACGCATCATCCGTGCCCCTCCCCGGGACGCAGGCCGGCGAACAGGTCGGACTCGGGGAGGGGCGTCTCCACCAGGCTCCGCGCCAGGTGGTAGTCCTCCGTGGGCCAGACCTCGCGCTCGATGTCCCGAGGGTGTGCCATGAATCCGGCGCCGGGCGCTATCTGCGTGGCGTGCGCGAGCAGCGCGTCGTCCCGTTCCGCGAAGTGCTCTGCGCAGTGGATCCTGGTGGTGGTGGCGAGGGCGGGCGGGGTGTCCGGCCAGTCGGCGAGCAGCTCGCCCATGGCCGAGTCGACGCCTCGCGCCGTCATGGCCTCGTGCATCGTCCGGAACCAGGCCCGGGACAGTGCCAGGTGGTAGTAGAGCTTCGCCGGCTGCCAGGGGGCGCCGGCCTCCGGAGAACGGTGCGGGTCGGCCGCGGCCTCGAAGGCCTCGACGGTGACCCGATGGGTCATCACATGGTCGGGGTGCGGATAGCCGCCCGTCTCGTCATAGGTGACGACGACATGGGGGCGGAACTCCCGGATCAGTGCGATCAGCGGCTCGGCGGCCACGGCAGTCGGCCGGAGCGCGAAGCACCCCTCGGGCAGCGGCTCGTCGGGGCCCGGCAGCCCGGAGTCGGTGAAGCCGAGGAAGCGCTGCCCGACGCCGAGGATCTCGCATGCGGCAGCCATCTCCTCCCGTCGGACGCGGGCCAGGTCGGCGCGGATCTCGGGCCGGTCGAGCGCCGGGTTGAGGACGGATCCGCGCTCACCGCCGGTCAGGGTCGCGACCATGACGTCCACCCCCTGGGCGGCGTAGCGGGCGAGGGTGGCCGCCCCCTTGCTGGACTCGTCGTCGGGGTGGGCGTGCACGGTCAGCAGGCGGAGCGCGGAGTGCTGGGTGGACATGGGCCGGTCCATTCGTTCGAGGGCGTGGCGCCGAGCGGTCGAGTAGGCGGTGATCCGCCGGAAACGAACTTAGGTCCGACCCATCGAATAGGTCAAGCCTAATTCCTGTGCTCGACCCAGTGAACTGCGCTAGGCTCGTCCCCATGACCGAGGGCACCCCCAATCTGCGCGAGCTCAACAAGCGCCGCACCCGCGAGGCGATCTCGAACGCGGCCACGCGGCTCTTCATCGAGCGCGGCTTCGACCGGACGACGATCGCCGAGGTCGCGGCTGCCGCCGGAGTCGCCAAGATGACCGTCACCAACCACTTCCCGCGCAAGGAGGACCTGGTCCTCGACCTGCACGAGGAGATCGTCGCCGGGCAGGCCCGGACGGTCGCCGGGCGCGCGCCCGGCGAGTCCGCACTGGCCGCGCTGCGCCGGGACTGCCTGGCGGCGATCGACCGCCACGACCCCGTCCTCGGGTTCTGCGATCCCGCGTTCGCCCGCACCGTCACGGCGAGCCCCGCACTGCTCGCCCGGCTCCGTGAGCTCCACGAGCAGAGCGAGGACGCCCTCGCGGTGGTCCTCGCCGAAGCCACCGACTCCTCCCCCCGCGACCTCACGGCCCGGCTCGCGGCCGGCCTGCTCGGCGCGGTCCACCGGGCGCTGTTCACCGAGGTGTTCCGTCGAGTCCTGGCCGGCGAGGCACACGAGTCGATATCCGCCGCCATCCGCCCGTCCGCCGTTCGCGCCTTCGACCAACTGCGAAGCGCGCTCGACGGGTACGCCGTCCGGCCGGCCGGCTGAGGCACCACCGCGTACCGTCGCCGCCGCGCGCCCGTGGCCGAGCCGCCCGGCGCACGGGCACCGCGGCGCCAAAGCGCAGGTCCCGGCACTTGGCGAAAGGTTGACCCGTTCACGGCAGAACGTTGGTGGGCCCCGACCCTATGGTCGGCGCATGCTCCCACAGCCCACCGGGCGAATCACTCTGCCCGTCCTGCCGTACCGCAAACCCACTCCCGGTCGGGACTACTGGGTGCTGGACAACGTACTGCCCGATCCGGACGCGGTTCGCGAACGCTGCCTGGCCCGGGGCGACTGGACCGAGGGCTACCCCTACCGGCCCGAGACCTGGCCCGGCCTGCGTACCATGCCCGGCCTGGAGCCGAACGAGCTCGCCCGGGTGGAGGCCCTGGTCCGCAAGGCGACCGGCGCGCCCAGGCTCTGGGTCCAGAGCACCCCCGGCGGCGGCACGCTCAACCACAACTGCGTCCAGCTGGTCGGCGCCGGCGAGTCGGAGTCCCGCCCCCACACCGACTCCCGGGCGCTCTGCCACTACGCGGCCGTCCTCTACCTCAGCCCCGGCGCCCCCAAGGAGGCCGGCACCAGCTTCTACCGCCAGCAGTTCCCCGGCGGACGCCTCGGCGGCAACGTCGTCGACGCACCGCACAACAACCTCGTCGAGGCACTCGGCACCCGGCGCGTACCGGGTGACGCCTTCACCGAGGACGTCCGCGTTCCCAACCGCTACAACCGGCTCCTCCTGTACCGCGCCAACCTGATCCACAGCGCCACCGGCTACTACGGCATCCCGCTGGAGGAGCGGCGGATGACCGCCGTGTTCTTCTGGATGGCCTGACCTCCCACCGCTGGACGGCCCGGCCCCCGGCCCACGCCGGGCGCCCGGCCGGGTTGACGGCGCACGCACCCGGGGAGAGAGCGCTCATGGACAGCGACCTCCCACCGGACTCCGAGCCCGGCACGGCAACCAGCACGACCGGCGCAACCAGCACGACCGGCGCGACACGCGCGACCGGCGCGACACGCGCGACCGAGACCGCCGGCAGCACAGCCGCCAGCAGTGCCGACGGCCCGCCGACCGAGGCCGTACGCCCCGAGTGGTCCGACCTCGACCGGATGACGACGCTCGACCTCGTCCGGCTGATGAACACCGAGGACCGCACCGTCGCCGAGGCCGTGGCCGGGCAGCTGGAACCGATCGCCGACGCGGCCGACGCGATCGCCGCCCGGATGGGTCGGGGCGGCCGGCTGGTGTACGCGGGAGCGGGCACCGCGGGGCGGCTCGGAGTACTGGACGCGAGCGAGTGCCCGCCGACCTTCAACACCGCGCCCGGCCAGGTCGTGGGCCTGATCGCGGGCGGCCCGGCAGCCCTGGCCGGCGCGGTCGAGGGAGCGGAGGACCGCCCGGACCTCGCCCTCGCCGACCTTGACGCCCTCACACTGACGGCGGCCGACAGCGTCGTGGGCATCTCCGCCTCGGGTCGGACGCCGTACACGGTGGCGGCGCTCCGGCGGGCCCGTGCGACGGGAGCGCTGACCGTGGGCCTGGCCTGCACCCGGGGGTCCGCCCTGGTGGCGGCGGCCGAGCTGGGCATCGAGGTGGAGACCGGACCGGAGGTGCTGGCCGGTTCGACCCGGCTCAAGGCGGGCACCGCGCAGAAGCTGGTGCTGAATCTGCTCTCGACCGCCGTCATGGTCCGTCTCGGCAGGACCTACGGAAACCTGATGGTCGACGTGCGGGCGGGCAATGCGAAGCTTCGCGACCGGGCGCACCGGATCGTCGCCGTGGCCACCGGCGCGGACGAGCGGACCGTCAGGAGCGCGCTGGCCGCCACGGGTGGTGAGGCCAAGGACGCCGTCCTGGTCGTACTCGCCGGAGTGGACGCGCCGACCGCCGGGCGGCTGCTCGCCGCCTCGGGCGGACGGCTGCGCGAGGCCCTGGAGTCCGCTCGGGCGGAGGGCTGACCCGAGACGCCCGGTGGCCTCCAGCCATCCGCTCACCCGGCCGCGCGCTCACCCGAAGCGAACGGCTTCCCGCTCGACCACCTCGCCGAAGCGGGGCAGGTCGAGATCGGCCGACGACCGGTGCTCGGCCTCCGTCAGGGCCGCCATCGCATCCTCGACGAACAGCAGCTCATAGCCGTGGTCGGCGGCCGCCCGGGCGGTCGACTCCACTCCCAGGTTGGTCGCGATGCCGGCGAACACGAGCGTGTCGACACCGTGCGCCTGCAGCAGCTCGTGCAGCCCGGTGCCGTGGAACCCCCCGATGGTGCGCTTCACCAGGACGGCATCGGCCAGGGCCGCCACCTCCGCGACCAGCGCGCTGCCGGCCGGCTGCTCGGCGACGTTCGGCCGCTCGACACGCAGGGCGACGACGGCGGCGCCCGCAGCCCGGAAGACCGTCGCGAGCTCGAGCGACACCGCGAGGACGTCGGTACCCGGACGCGGGGCCAGCGGCAGGGCGACGATCCGGTCCATCAGGTCGACGAGGACGAGCGCGGTCCGGCCGGAGTCAAGGGTTCGCATGGCGGATCACGCTAACGGATCACCGGGGCCGGAGGCCTTCTCCCGGGCGCCCCGGAAGACGCCCATTACTGCGGACGGTTCGCCGGTCGTGGGCACGGTGCCCACCTGCGCCCAGGTGCCGTCGCGCCGGAGGCCGGCAGCACGCGGCGCTCGGCCCGGGCGTCCCCGGCGGGCCCGGGCGTTCTCCGCGGGCCCGGGCGGCCACTCCTCCGGGACCGGCTCGCGGTCCGGCGGCCGGGCCTCGGCCGTCATGGTCTCCGCCATGAGGTCCAGCAGCTCCTGCTCGTTCCCGAAGTGCTGGCGGAGCACCGGGGACTGCACACCGAGTCGCGCAAGGCGACACGTGGTGAGGCCGTCGATGACCGCGTCGTTCGGCAGCCGCCCGGCGGTGCGGAACCACCTCGCCGCGGTGCAGCGCCAGGTCGCCCGGTCACGGCACCGGTCACGGCACCGATCACGCCCCGATCGCGCCCCGATCGCACCTCCGGTCGCGCCGCGCTGGGCTCAGGGGCAGGCGGCGGCCGGTGCGGTGACGGGTCGCACGGGTCGAGGGAGCAGCAGCGGGGTCACCAGGAGCAGCAGCCCGGCGACCGCGATCGCGGTGCGGGCGCTGGTGAGGCCGGCCAGCAGCCCCCACAGGGCGGTCAGCACCGCGATGGTGACCTTGCTGGTGATCGACCATGCGGACAGCGTCCGGGCGATCCGGTCCGCCCCCGTCCGTTCGAGCCGGTACGCGGCGAACACCGGGGTGAACACGCCCATACAGGCGATCAGCCCGAACTCGACGGCCATGACGAGCACCAGCCCGGCGACACCGGGGCCGATGAAGGCCAGCCCGAGCGGCCAGCACGCCCGCAGCGCCCCGGCCCTACGGATGACCTTGCGCTGCCCGTACCGCGTGACGAGTGGCTGGGCCAGCCGCGAGCCGATCAGGCCGCCGACGCAGGGCACCGCGAAGGCGAGACCGTACTGCCACGGGGCGAACCCGAGGCGGCCGAGCATGAGGACGGCCAGCAGCGGGGCGCTCGCCATGATCAGGCCGTTGACCAGGACGGTGTTGAAGAACAGCGGGCGCAGCGCCGGGTCCGCCACGATGTAACGCCACCCCTCGACGAGGTCGCCGACCCGTGGTCGTCGTGGTGCCCCGGTTCGCGCGGGGCAGGGCTCCCCGCCGCCGATCGCCCGGATGGCCGCGGCCGAGAACAGGTAGCTCACCGCATCGGCCAGCACCGTCACCACCGGACCGAACAACCCTGTCACCGCCCCGCCGAGCGGTGGTCCGAGCACCGTGGCGATCCAGTTCGTGGACTCGAAACGCCCGTTCGCGACGACCAGGTCGGCCGACCGCACGAGCGCCTTCAGTGCTGCGCCGCCGGCCGCCGTAAAGGCGATGTCGGCGGCACCGACCACCACGGACACGACCAGGAGCTGGGCGAACCCCAGCCGGCCGAGCGCGAACGCGGCGGGGACGCTCAGCAGTGCCGCGAACCGGATCAGATCCATCGCGATCATCACCGGCCGCTTGCGGCGGAACTCCACCCACGGGCCGAGCGGCACCGCCACCACCGCGCCGACCACCAGCCCCGCGGCTGCCAGTAACGACACCTCGGTCGTCCCGGCGTGCAGCACGAGGATCGCGATCAAGGGGAACACGTCGAACGCGAGCCTCGTGCCGAACGCACTGGCCGCGTACGCCGCCCAGAGCCATCCGAACTGCCGCCCCAGCGACCGCTTCGCCACCATGCTCAATGCACCGCTCACTCTCGCCCCGGAACAACCGAACGTTGATCGTCGAGATCAAATCGAAGGGCAGATCCGCAGGTCAAACAACCCATTGCCCGCCGGCCACAACGGAGTGTTGTCCAGGGAGCTAGGGTGGGTGGACATGAACCTCGATGCCGTGCGCACCTTCGTCGCCGCAGCGGAGGCCGGCCGGTTCCAGGACGCCGCCGCCGACCTGTCGATCACCCAGCAGGCCGTTTCCAAGCGGATCGCCGCGCTGGAGGAGGATCTCGGCGTCCGGCTGTTCACCCGCACCACCCGCGGCGCCCGGCTGACCATCGACGGGCAGGCGTTCCTGCCGCACGCCCGCGCCCTCCTCGACGCGGCGGAGCGGGCGGCCGACTCGGTGCGACCCGGCCGCCGTGCCCTGCGCGTCGACGTGATCAGCGCGCGGATCGCACCCGCGCACCTGCTGCGCGACTTCCACCGCGCGCATCCCCAGGTCGAACTCGACGTCGTGACCCGGCTCCTCGACGCCGACGCCGCGATCGCCGCCGTCGGCTCCGGCGCGATCGACGCGTCCTTCCGCGCCGTCACCCTCCCCGCCCAGCAACTCCCCGACGGCATCGAGACCGTCCGCGTGCTCGACGACCCCCTCCAACTCCTCACCGGCCCGGACCACGAGCTCGCCACCGCCCCCGCGGTCACGCTCGCCGACCTCGCCGGGCACAGGATCTGGATTCCCGGCATCGTCCCCGGCACCGAGTGGGCCGCCTACTACGCCGACCTCGCCGCCGAGTTCGGGCTCACCATCGACGCCATCGGCCCCAACTTCGGCTCTGACGCCCTCCTCGAAGTGATCGCCGGCACCCCGACGCTGGCGACCTTCGTCGGCACGGACGACCGGCTCGTCTGGCCCGCCCACTTCGACCTGCGGCGCATCACCGTGCACCGGCCGACACCGGTCTATCCGCACTCGCTGATCTGGCGCGGCGACAACCCGCACCCCGCACTCGCCGCGCTCCGCCGCCACCTCGCTTCCGCACGGCCGGACCACCCCCGCGCGGGCACGTGGACACCGGCATGGGCCCAGCGCCCGTCACCCCGGTAGCGCCCCGGCGGGGCCGCGCCGTGACCTGCGACGCCGGGCGGGGAGAAACCGGTGAACGGGTTTCGGCGGTAGCGGTCGCCGGAAGCACGCGAGCACCGTAGGCCCGGCGATCGCCTTCGCCCCACAAGAATTGAACGCTGTCAGCCTTCTTGACGCCTTCGGCGGGTTGTCGATTTCATGTGGTGAACGTCGCATGGTTCGAACATCGTCGGCGGAGCTCCCTCCGCCCTGAGTCGGGCGACCGCCCCGCCCTTCGATCGTCACGCATTGCCCATCGACGGCGCATCGTCCACCGACGGCGCACCGCCCCATGGACGGCGTACCACCCAGCGACGACACCGCACCGGCCCGCACCCCCCGGAATCACCGGGACCTCGCTCCACCCAAGAATGGGAGCGCTCCCGCAGCTTGCGCCCCCTTCTCCCGGCCGGTGCCCCTCAACCGGTGGATGGCCCGCTCGGACCATCCACCGCACTCCTCGGAGAGGAAGACCGACGTGTCCCACCCGATACGCCGACTGCGCAGGGCCGCGGCAACACTCGCCCTCGTGGCGGCCGCGCTCCTGCCGGCCCTGCCCGCCCAGGCCGGCCCCGTCCTCCGGACCGGCGCTCCCGAGCCCCGAGCCGCCACCACCAGCACCGCCGCCAGCACCGCCACCACCACGCCCGGCTCCGGCTACTGGCACACCAACGGGCGCCTCCTGCTCGACGAGGCCGACCGGCCCGTCCGGATCGCCGGCGTCAACTGGTTCGGCTTCGAGACGGCCGACCACGTCCCGCACGGGCTCTGGACCCGCGACTACGGCAGCATGATCGACCAGATGCGCTCGCTCGGCTTCAACACCATCCGCCTGCCGTACAGCGACGACATCTTCCGCGGCTCCGTGCCGACCGGCGTCAACCACTCCGGCGGCATGAACGCCGACCTCCAGGGCCTCACCTCCCTGCAGGTGATGGACCGGATCGTCGACCGCGCCGGAGCCGCCGGCCTCAAGGTGATCCTCGACCGCCACCGCCCCGACGCCGGTGGGCAGTCGGCGCTCTGGTACACCAGCGCCGTCCCGGAGAGCACCTGGCTCGCCGACCTCCGGGCGATCTCCGCGCGCTACGCCGGCAACCCCACCGTGATCGGCATCGACCTGCACAACGAGCCGCACGACCCGGCCTGCTGGGGCTGCGGCGATCCGGCCGCGGACTGGCGCCTGGCGGCCGAGCGCGGCGGCGAGGCCGTCCTGGCGGCCAACCCCTCGCTGCTCGTCCTCGTCGAGGGCGTGCAGAGCTTCAACGGCAGCTCGACCTGGTGGGGCGGCAACCTCCAGGGCGCCGCCACGTACCCGGTCCGGCTGAGCGTGCCGAACCGACTCGTCTACTCGCCGCACGAGTACGCCACGAGCGTGGGACGCCAGCCGTGGTTCGACGACCCCGCCTTCCCCGCCAACCTGCCCGCGGTGTGGGACTCGTACTGGGGCTACCTGTTCCGGCAGAACATCGCCCCGGTGTGGGTCGGCGAGTTCGGCAGCACGCTGCAGGCAGCCGCCGACCGGACGTGGCTGACCGCGCTCACCCAGTACCTGCGGCCGACCGCACAGGTGGGCGCCGACGCCTTCTCCTGGACGTTCTGGTCGTGGAACCCGAACTCGGGCGACACCGGCGGCATCCTCAAGGACGACTGGACGAGCGTCGACACCGTGAAGGACGGCTACCTCACCGCCGTCAAGGCCCCGGGGTTCGCCGCCGGTGCCGGCGGCGACACCCGTCCGCCGACGGCCCCCACCGGCCTCACGGCGACCGGTGTCTCCGCCACCACCGCCACCCTCCGCTGGACCGCCTCCCAGGACGACACGGGCGTCATCGCCTACGACGTCCACCGGGGCGCCACGACGGTGGGCACGGTGACGGGCACCACCTACACCGACACCGGCCTCGATCCGGCCACCGCCTACTCCTACACCGTCACGGCCCGGGACGCCGCCGGGAACGTCTCCGCCCACTCCGGAGCGACGACCGTGACCACCACCGGACCTTCCAACGGCGGCGGCTGCACCGCCAGTTGGCACACGGACAACCAGTGGGACGCGGGGTTCACGGCGACCGTGACGGTCACCAACACCGGGAGCACCGCCGCCACGTCCTGGACCGCCGCCTGGGCCTGGCCCGCCGGCGTGCAGGTGGCCGGTTCCTGGAACGCCACCGTCACCCAGTCCCCGGGCGCCGTCTCCGCCACCGGCCTGTCGTACAACAGCGCCCTGGCTCCGGGCGGTTCGACGACCTTCGGCCTCCAGGGCAGCGGCCGGCTCGGCGCGTCCCCACCGGCGCCGAGCTGCACCGTCGTCTCCTGACGGCAGCACCTCCCTCCCGCCGGCCCCGCGGCCGCCGGTCGAACACTCCCGATTCAGACCCAGGACTCATCGACCAGCCAAGTGCGGGAGCGCTCCCACCACTTGTGTCGAACGCCTTGACGCCCACCGAGCGTTCATGGGTTGATAGCGGAGAGCCGGGGTTTGACCCCATCTCGCTACTACAGCAGGCGAATTGAAGATCACACTTACTTCGTTCGACTGCTTGGGCCGCCCATCGGAGAAGCCAGGCAGGGATCGCCCATCCGCACCTATGGGAGCGATCCCACTCCGGTGGTCCGACACAGCCCCACCCCTGTGTCCCCCACCCGAAAGGACTCCCCCCATGTCTTCCGGCCACCCCAGCAGCGGGCACGCCCGCCGCAGGCCCGTACTCCACCGGCTGCGCGCCTTCGCCGCCGTCGCGGCGCTCGGCGCCGCCACCCTGCTGCCCGTCGCCGCCGCCGCTCCGGCCCAGGCCGCCGACGCCCGCGTCGACAACCCGTACGTCGGCGCGGGCGTCTACGTGAACCCCGACTGGGCCGCGAACGCCGCCGCCGAACCCGGCGGCAGCGCCGTAGCCGACCAGCCGACCGCCATCTGGCTCGACCGCATCGCCGCGATCACCGGCACCCCCGGTCACCAGGGGCTTCGCGCACACCTCGACAACGCCGTCCGGCAGGCGGCGGGCAAACCCTTCGTCGTCCAGCTCGTCGTCTACGACCTGCCCGGCCGCGACTGCGCAGCCCTCTCCTCCAACGGCGAGCTCGGCCCGACCGAGATCGGCCGCTACCGGACGGAGTTCATCGACCCGATCGCGGCCGTTCTGGCCGACCCGGCCTACGCCGGTCTGCGGATCGTCACCACCGTCGAGCTCGACTCGCTGCCGAACCTGGTGACCAATGCGGGCGGCACCGCCACCGCCACCCCGCAGTGCGACACCATGAAGGCCAACGGCAACTACATCAACGGCGTCGGCTACGCGCTGGCCAAGCTGGGCGCCATCTCCAACGTCTACAACTACGTCGACGCCGGCCACCACGGCTGGCTCGGCTGGGACTCCAACCTCGGCCCCGCCGTCGACGTGCTCCACCAGGCCGCGACGGCCTCCGGCTCCACCACCGCCAACGTGCACGGCTTCGTCGTGAACACCGCCAACTACTCGGCCCTGCACGAGCCCTACTACACCATCGACGACTCCGTGAACGGCACCTCGGTACGCCAGAGCAAGTGGGTGGACTGGAACCGCTACGTCGACGAGCTCTCCTACGCCCAGGCGTTCCGGCAGAAGGCCGTCGCCGCCGGCTTCGACCCGGGCGTCGGCATGCTGGTCGACACCTCGCGCAACGGCTGGGGCGGCACGGCCCGACCCACCGGCCCGGGCGCCCGGACCAGCGTCGACAGCTACGTGGACGGCGGCCGGATCGACCGCCGGTTCCAGACCGGCAACTGGTGCAACCAGTCCGGGGCCGGCCTCGGCGAGCGCCCGCGGACCGCACCCGAGCCGGGCATCGACGCCTACGTGTGGGTGAAGCCCCCGGGCGAGTCGGACGGCAACAGCCAGCCCGTTCCCAACGACGAGGGGAAGGGCTTCGACCGGATGTGCGACCCGACGTACACCGGCAACGTCCGCAACAACTTCCAGATGTCCGGCGCCCTGCCGAACGCGCCGCTGGCCGGCTCCTGGTTCTCCGCCCAGTTCCGTGAGCTGCTGAAGAACGCCTACCCGCCCGTGACCGGTGGCAGCGCCGGCGACACCACGCCGCCCAGCACCCCGGCCGGGCTCCGCTCCACCGCCGCCACGGCCACCACCGTCTCGCTGGCGTGGACGGCCTCGACCGACAACGTCGGGGTCACCGGGTACGACGTCTACCGCAACGGCACGGCGGTCGGCTCGACCTCGGGCGCCACGTTCACCGACACCGGCCTGACCGCCTCGACCGCCTACCGCTACACCGTGGTCGCGCATGACGCGGCGGGCAACGCCTCGGCGGCCTCGGCGGCGCTCACCGTGACCACGGCCGCCGCCGGCGGCGGTGGCGGCAGCGCCGGCTGCACCGCCGCCTACCGCGTCAGCAACGACTGGGGCAGCGGCTTCAACGCCGACGTCACCGTCACCAACACCGGTACGGCCGCCACCACGGGCTGGAAGGTCACCTGGACCTGGGGCGGCACCCAGCAGGTCGGCAACGCCTGGAACGGCGTCCTCACCCAGTCCGGCACCGGCGTGAGTGTCACCAACGCCTCGTACAACGGCGCGCTGGCGGCGGGCGCGAGCACCGGCTTCGGACTGAGCGCCGGCTACTCCGGCAGCAACACCGCGCCGACGCTGAGCTGCACCGCGCTCTGACGCCCCGACCGGCCGGTGCCGGCTCCGCCACCACGGCGGGGCCGGCACCGGCCGCTGCGCCCGGCGCCACCGCCGCGCGGCGCACCCGACGGTCAGGCGGAGTCCCGGACCACCAACTCCGTCGCCAGCACCACCTGCCGGCTGCCCCGGTGCCGCCCGGCGATCTCCTCCAGGAGGAGCCGGGCCATCGTCCGTCCCATCTCCTCGATCGGCTGGCGGACACTGGTCATCGGTGGCTCCGTGTGCCGGGCCACGATCGAGTCGTCGAAGCCGATCACCGCGACCTGGTCCGGCACCCGCCGGCCGGCGCCGCGGAGCACCTGCATGGCCCCGGCGGCCATCACGTCCGAGGCACAGAACACCGCGTCCAGGTCGGGCCGCCGCTCCAGCAGGGTCCGCATCGCCCGCCGACCGCCCTCCTCGGTGAAGTCGGCCAGAGCGACGAGGTCCTCGTCGTACGGCCGCCCGGCCTCTTCCAGGGCCCGCCGGTAGCCGTCCAGGCGCGCCAGCGCCACCTCCATGTCCAAGGGGCCGGTGATGGTGGCCACCTGGGCGCAGCCGCGCCGCAGCAGATGCCGGACGGCCATCCGCGCGCCGCCCGCGTTGTCGGCGTGGACGTAGCTGAGGACCTCGTGGTCGTTGCGCCGGCCGGCCAGCACCGAGGGGATCTCCAGGCTCTCCAGCAGGCCCGGCAGCGGGTCGTCGCGGTGCACCGCGACGAGCAGCACGCCGTCGACCCGCTGGGCCGCCAGATATGTGGCCAGCCGGTCCCGCTCGCGCTGGTTGCGGACCAGGATCAGCAGCAACTGCATGTCGGTCTCGCTGAGTTCGGCCGCGACCCCGCTGATGATGTCGGAGAAGTAGGGCTCGGAGAAGAGCCTGGTCTCCGCCTCCGGGACGACCAGGGCGACCGCGTCGGTCCGGGAGGTGACCAGGGCGCGCGCCGCCCGGTTCGGGACATAGCCGAGCTCGGCGATCGCCGCCTGGACGGCCGCGCGGGCCTTGTCGCTCACCCGGGGCGAGCCGTTGACCACCCGGGACACCGTGCCCCGGCCCACGCCCGCGAGGGCGGCCACCTCCTCCAGGGTCGGCCGGGCCGGGCCCCGCGACCCACCGCCCGACGCGCCGGCAGTCCCGCTCGCCGCCTGTCCCATCGTCCACCTCTCCAAGACCTCGCCACCCGGGGCCGCCGCGCCGGGCGGGCGCCCGGGGACCATCCTCCTCCACCGCGACACGGTGCGGGCGCGAGGGTCGGGTGACGGTCTCGGCGGGCCACCCGGCCGCAGGACACGTTCCCGCAACGGAAGGCGCGATCAGCCTTGACACTCGGCCCGCTCACCCAGCAACCTTCCTCTATCGCTTGGGAGCGCTCCCACAGTGGAGCGTTCACCCTAGCGGCCCACCGCCGCAGGAGCCAGCCTCCGGCGCCCACCCAAAGCCCGGGCGGCCCACCCCAAGGCCGGCGGACAAATGCCTGACGTGACATCAGGTCACTGTCGCGGCAGCCGAACCGGGCAGCTCGAACGGACCGACGCACCACCGGCAGCACCGAGCCGGCCCGAGAACCACACCCACCAAGAACCACCCCACCCAAGGACCGGACCCACCAAGAACCGGACCCGGGCCCATGAAAACCGGACCCGGGCGCACGCCCGGTCCCAAGCCCAACCGCACGAGCCCACGCTTCAGCACTCGCGCACCCAAAAGGCACCGAGGAGAACCCCCATGCGTCCCACCACCCGCGCACGCCGCCGGGCCGTCCCCGCCACCGCCGTCCTGGCCCTCTCCGCGCTCCTGCTCACCGCCTGCTCCAGCGGCTCCGGCAGCGACCCGGCCGCCGGATCGTCCGCCGGCGACGGCGCCAAGATCACGCTCTCCGTCGGCGACTTCGGCACCTTCGGCTACCGCGAGGCCGGCCTGTACGACGAGTACATGGCCGCCCACCCCTCGATCACCATCCGGTACGAGACCGTCCAGGACGGCCAGAAGTACTGGGACGCCCTGGCCACCCACCTGGCCTCCGGCAGCGGTCTCAACGACATCCAGGCCGTCGAGGTCGGCTACATCGCCCAGGCCACCGGCACGCTCGGCGACAAGTTCACGGACCTCTCCAAGGTGGAGGGCGTGCGGCCCGACGCCTGGCTCCCGTGGAAGGCCAAGCAGGCCACCACCGCCAAGGGCGCCCTGATCGGTCTGGGCACGGACGTCGGCCCGATGGCCGTCTGCTACCGCAAGGACCTCTTCGAGCAGGCCGGCCTGCCCACCGACCGCGAGGCCGTCGGCAAGCTCTGGAACGGGGACTGGACGAAGTTCGTGGAGGCCGGCAAGCAGTACCAGGCGAAGGCCCCGGCCGGCACCTTCTTCACCGACTCGGCGAGCGGCCTGTTCAACGCGGCCCTCTCCGCGGAGCCCCAGCAGTACTCGGACGCCTCCGGCAAGCTCGTCTACCGGGACAGCCCCGGCGTGAAGAAGGCCTGGACGACCGCCGTGGACGCGTCCCACGCCGGGATCAGTGCCGGCCTGCGGCAGTTCCAGGACGACTGGAACACCGCCTTCACCAACGCCCGGTTCGCCACCGTGGTCTGCCCGTCCTGGATGACCGGCATCATCAGCAAGTACTCCGGCGATTCGGGCCGCGGCAAGTGGGACATCGCCCAGGCGCCGGTGGCCTCCAACTGGGGCGGCGCCTTCCTGACCGTGCCCAAGGCCGGCAAGCACCAGAAGGAGGCCGCCGCGCTGGCCGCCTGGCTGACCGCGCCCGAGCAGCAGGCCAAGGTCTTCGCCAAGGTCGGCAACCTGCCCTCGACGACCGCGGCGCTGCAGCAGCCCGCCGTCCAGAACGCCACCTTGGACTACTTCGGCACCACGCCGACCGGTCGGATCTTCGCCTCCGCCGCGCAGACCATCGCGACGGCGCCGATCGGCGAGTACGACGGCACGGTCAAGACCGCCATCACGGACAACGGAATCCTCGACATCGAGCAGCACGGCACCGACCCCGCCAAGGCCTGGGCCAACGTCACCAAGCTGATCGACGACAAGGTCAACGGCTGAGCGCCGCCCCGTCCGGCCGTCTCAGGTCCGGGCTCGTCCGGGGTCCGGACCGGCCCGGCCAGCCACCCTGGAAGGACTCCCCCGTGGCCACCACCCACCGGCCCGCGAGCGACAGCGGACCGCCCCCGCCCGCACCCGCGGGTCGCCGCGCCCCCGCGCCGCCGCGCCCGGCCTGGCGCTCGCGCCTGCACCGCCTGGACCTCAAGGCATCGCCCTACGCGTACATCGCGCCCTTCTTCCTCTGCTTCGCGGCCTTCGGCCTGTTCCCCCTGCTGTGGACCGGCTGGCTCTCCCTGCACCGGGTCGACCTGCTCGACCCCGACGTGATGGAGTGGCGCGGGCTGGGCAACTACACCCGGCTCTGGGGGACGGAGCAGTTCCGCACCGCCCTGCTCAACACCTTCACCATCGGGGTGCTCTCCACCGTGCCGCAGCTGCTCATGGCGCTCGGCCTGGCCCACCTGCTCAACTACCGCCTGCGCGGCCGGGGCTTCCTGCGGGTCGCGATCCTGGCGCCGTACGCCACCTCGATCGCGGCGGCCACCCTGGTCTTCGTCCAACTGTTCAACCCCGACTACGGGTTGGTGAACTGGCTGCTCTCACTGGTCGGCGTCGACCGGACGGACTGGTACGCCGACACCTGGCCCTCGCAGATCGCCGTCTCCACCATCGTCACCTGGCGCTGGACGGGCTACAACGCGCTGATCTACCTGGCCGCGATGCAGGCCGTCCCGAAGGACCTCTACGAGGCGGCGAGCCTGGACGGCGCCTCCCGCTGGCAGCAGCTCACCCGGATCACCGTGCCGTCCATCCGCCCGACCATCCTCTTCACGGTGATCGTCTCGACCATCGGGGCAACCCAGCTGTTCGGCGAACCCCTGCTCTTCGGCGGTGGCGTCGGGATCAGCGGCGGCTCCGCCCACCAGTTCCAGACACTCGGTCTCTACATGTACGAACTCGGCTGGCCGAGCCGCCAGTTGGGGCGGTCGGCGGCGGTCGCCTGGACAATGCTACTGATCCTGCTGGTGATCGGCGCCGTCCAGCTGCTGCTCGCCCGCCGGGGCCGTGCCAAGCAGGGGAGCTGACATGACCGCCACCCTCGACTCCACACCGACGGCGCACCCGGCCGCCCCCGCCCAGCAACCACCTGCCCGCTTCACGGACCGGCTCCGCGCCGCCGGGCGCCGGCTGCGACCCGGTGCCGGGGAGCAGGACAAGGCCGGACCACTCACCTACGCGGTGCTGATCGCCGCCGCCGTGCTCTCGCTGTTCCCCCTGTACTGGACCTTCGTCGCCGCCTCCTCCACCGGGGAGCGGGTGGCCCAGGCCCCGCCGCCGCTGCTCCCCGGCGGATCGCTCTGGACCAACATCGTCACCGCCTGGGAGCAGGCCGACCTCGGCCGGGCACTGCTCAACTCCACGATCGTGGCGGGCTGCGTCGCGCTGAGCACGGTCGCGTTCTCCACCCTGGCCGGCTTCGCCTTCGCCAAGCTGGCGTTCCGCGGCCGGGGCGCCCTGCTGACCCTCGTCGTCGCCACCATGACCATCCCCCCGCAGCTCAGCGTCATCCCGCTCTACCGGATCATCACCGACCTGGGCTGGGGCAACCAGCTGAAGGCCGTCGTGCTCCCGTCGCTGGTGGCCGCCTTCGGAGTGTTCTTCATGCGGCAGTACCTCGCCGAGGCGCTGCCCCTGGAGCTGATCGAGGCGGCCCGGGTGGACGGCGCCCACAGCCTGCGGATCGTCTGGCACGTCGTACTGCCGGTGGCCCGGCCCGCGATGGCCGTGCTGGGCATGCTGGTCTTCGTGCAGTCCTGGAACGACTTCTTCTGGCCGTTCGTGGTCCTGACCCAGCGGAACCCGACCGTCCAGGTCGCGCTGTCCGCCATCGGCGGCGGCAGCGCCTACGAAGTCAACCAGGCGGTCATCATGACCGGCGCCCTCGTCGGCACGCTGCCGCTGCTGCTGCTGTTCGCCGTCCTGGGCCGGCACATCGTCGGGGGCATCACCGCCGGCGCCGTCAAGAGTTGACCCGGGCCGCCCCACCCACCCCCACCGACCACGCCTCCCAGGAGCATCACGACATGACCTCCACCGTGCCGCCCGCCCGCACCACGGCAACTCCTGCCGACCGCGCCGCCGCCGCTCCGGCCGCCCTCAGCACACCCGAACCCCCCGCCCGCGCCTTCCCGCCCGGCTTCCGCTGGGGCGCCGCCACCGCCGCCTACCAGATCGAGGGCGCCACCGCCGAGGGCGGCCGGACGGCGTCGATCTGGGACACCTTCAGCCACACCCCCGGCCGGACCGCCGGCGGGCACACCGGTGACGTGGCGGTCGACCACTACCACCGGTTCCGCGAGGACATCCGGCTGATGGCCCGACTCGGCCTCACCTCCTACCGGTTCTCGCTCTCCTGGCCCCGCATCCAGCCCACCGGCCGCGGCCCCGCCCTCGAAAGCGGCCTGGACTTCTACCGGGCCCTGGCCGACGAACTCGCGGCACACGGCATCCGGCCGGTCGCCACCCTCTACCACTGGGACCTTCCGCAGCACCTGGAGGACGTCGGCGGCTGGCCCGCACGGGACAACGCCGAACGCTTCGCCGACTACGCCGCACTCGCGGCGCAGGCCCTGGGCGACCGGATCGACACCTGGGTCACCCTCAACGAGCCCTGGTGCAGCGCCTTCCTGGGCTACGGCTCCGGCGTCCACGCCCCCGGCCGAACCAACCCCGCCGACGCGCTGCGGGCCGCCCACCACCTCAACCTCGGCCACGGCCTCGCCGTCGGCGCCCTGCGCGCCGCGCTGCCGTCCGCCGCCGAGATCGCCGTCTCGCTCAACCTGCACGCCGTCCGCCCCCTCAGCGGCCACCCCGACGACCTGGCGGCGGCCCGCCGCATCGACGCGGTGGGCAACCGGATCTTCACCGGCCCGCTGTTCTCCGGCGCCTATCCGGAGGACCTGCTCGCCGACACCGCCCACCTGGTCGACTGGGACACCCTGGTGCGCGACGGCGACCTCGCCGAGATCTCCCGCCCCATCGACCTGCTCGGGCTGAACTACTACACGCCGACGGTGGTCTCCGCCGACCGCGACACCGAGAACGCGACCCGCCACGACGGCCACGGCGACAGCGAGCACTCCCCCTGGCCGGGCGCCGACGACGTCTCCTTCCACCGCGCGCCCGGCGAACTCACCGCCATGGGGTGGCCGATCGACCCGTCGGGCCTGACCGATCTGCTGACCTCGCTGCACCGGGAGCACGGACTGCCGCTCCTCGTCACCGAGAACGGCGCCGCCTTCGAGGACGTGGTCGGCGCCGACGGCAGCATCGACGATCCCGAGCGGATCGCCTACATCCGCGCCCACCTCGCCGCCATCCACCAGGCCGTCGAGGCGGGTGCCGACGTCCGCGGCTACTACCTCTGGTCGCTGCTCGACAACTTCGAGTGGGCCTACGGGTACGCGAAGCGGTTCGGCGCCGTCCACGTGGACTACGACACGCTCGCCCGTACCCCGAAGGCCAGCGCCCACTGGTACGCCGAGGTGATCCGCCGGGGCGGAATCGACTGAGCGCCGGGCGGCCCGCCCGCGCGCCACCTGCCCTCAGGCCCCGAGTTCGCTCCGGTGCACCAGGGCCACGGCCCGGCCGTCGGCCAGGACGAGCGCGGCGTCCTGGCCGGGCCCCAGCGCCTGCCTGGCCTCGGAGAGCGGCTGGCCGACGCCGACCGTCGGCAGGGCGGGGCCCAGCAGGCCGGCGACCGGGCTGCCCGGCGCCGCCCGGCCCTCGGTGACCGCGCGCTCGACGGCGGCCGAGGAGAGCGAGCCGAGCACCTCCGTCGCACTGACCCCGTACGGGCGCTCCGGGCGGGCCAGCACCACGGGGGCGACGCCGCCGGGCACCTCGCGCAGCACGGCGAGGGCCTCGGCGAGCGAGGCGTCCGAGGCGACCGTGATCAGTCCGCCGGGCCCGGCGGACCGCCCGGCGGCGGCCTCCAGCACGGCCCGGACGGTCGGCTCGGTGTCGTCGGCGGTGCGGCGCTCCTCCAGGAACCCCCAGCGGCGCAGCCAGTCGTCGCTGTACAGCTTGGAGAGGTAGGACCGGCCGGAGTCCGGCAGCAGCACCACGACGAGGTCCTCCGGTCCGAGCCCGCGCGCCACCCGGAGCGCGGCCGCCACCGCCGTGCCCGAGGAGGGGCCGGCCAGCAGTCCCTCCTCTCGGGCCAGCCGCCGGGCGGTCAGCAGCGACTCCCGGTCGGGGATCCGTTCGAAGCGGTCGACGACCTCGCGGTGGTAGGAGTCCGGCCAGCGGTCCTCGGCCGTTCCGGGGTGGAGGAAGTGGCCGATGCTGTCGACGAAGTAGGGGCTGCCGTCGCCACCGCCGTAGCGGGAGGACTCCGGGTCCGCGCCGACCACCGTGACGCTGCCGCCGGAGACCTTCTTGAGGAAGGCGCCGGTGCCGCTGATCGTGCCGCCGGTGCCGACCCCCGCCACGAAGTGGGTGACCCGGCCCGCGGTCTGCTCCCAGACCTCCGGGCCGGTGGTCTGCACGTGCGCGTCCGGGTTGGCGGGATTGTCGTACTGATTGGCCAGCCAGGCACCGGGAATCTCCTCGGCGAGCCGGCGCACCACGTTGAACAGGTGGTCCGGGTGCTCGGCGGGCACCGCGGTCGGGGCGAGCACCACCTCCGCGCCGTAGGCCCGCAGGATGTCCGACTTCTCGACGGCGGCCCGGTCGGCCACTACGGCGATCACCCGGTAGCCGCGCCGGCGGCCGACGATGGTGAGACCGATCCCGGTGTTGCCGGAGGTCGCCTCGATGATCGTCCCGCCGGGCCGCAGCAGGCCGTCCCGCTCGGCCGCCAACACCATCGACAGCGCGGCACGGTCCTTCACGGACCCGCCGATGTTGAGGAACTCCGCCTTGGCGTACACGGGGGCGGCGAGGCCGGCCCCGAGCCGGGCCAGCCGGAACAGCGGTGTCCCGCCGATCGCGTCGACCACCGATTCATGGACCGTCATGCGACTCCTCGTCCCGGTACCCCGCTGCCCACGGCTGCTCGCACGCCCGCTCGCGCGGACGCCGCGACCGCCGCGACCGCCGCGGCCGCCGGGACGAAAGGGTTCCACCGGACGATCGTCCGACGCAAGAGGACCCGCTGCCGGGCTCCTGCCCCGGCCCCCGGATCACGCCTCCTGGGCGTCGAGCCAGTGCAGCAGCATGGTGCGTTCGGTGTCGGTGCCGGCGGGGTTCACGGGGTCGAGTGCCCAGTGCCGGATCCGCCGCACGGTCTCCGGGTCGAGGTCGAGGTAGAGCCGCCAGTGCGCGCGGGGGTCGCAGTTCGGGTCGCGCGGCTCGTCACAGCTGTGGCAGTGGGTGAAGAAGGTGTCCACCATCCGGTGCACGATCAGCTCGTCGGACATGGAAGCCGCGTTTCCCTCTCTCGGTCCGTGACGCCGGCCTCCGCGGGCCGGCGCTTCTCCTCCAGGGTGCGCGGCGACCCGCCCCGGGCGGGAGGGACGAACGTCCCGGACACCGGCCCCGGACGCGCCGGAGGCCCGGTACCCGTGGGGGTGGGTACCGGGCCGTTCGAGGGGTGGCGGTCAGCCGCGTCCCGAGGACTTCTGGGTGCGGCGGGAGACCGAGTCCAGGACGACGGCGGCCAGCAGCACGGCGCCGGTGATCATGTACTGGATCGCCTGGGCGGCGTGCACCATGTCCAGACCCGTGGTGATGGACTGGATGACCAGGATGCCGAGCAGGGCCGACCAGGTCTTGCCGCGTCCGCCGAAGAGGCTGGTACCGCCGATGACGGCGGCCGCGATGGCACTCATCAGGACGTTGCCGCTGCCCAGCGTCTTGTCTGCCGAGCCCTGCTGGGAGGCGATGAACAGGCCGCCGAGGCCGGCCAGGCCGGCCGAGATCATGAAGACCGAGATCCGGACCCAGGCGACGTTGATGCCCGCGCGGCGGGCGGCCTCGATGCCGCCGCCGACCGCGAAGATCTGCCGGCCGTAGGAGGTGCGGCGCAGCACGAAGTCGGTCAGCACGACGACGCCCAGCAGGATGACCAGCGGCAGCGGCAGACCGCTGTCCTGGTTCAGGGTGTAGGCGCCGGCCAGGGCGATCACCGCGAGGGCGCCGGTGCGCAGCGCGATCTCGCCGGTGGTGCGGGCGGGCAGGCCGGCGGCGGTGCGGCGGCGGGCGTCCAGGAGCTGGCCGCCGAGGAACAGGCCGATCGCGAGGACGGCGGCCAGCCAGGCGAAGGCGATGTCGCCGTCGCCCAGGAAGTAGGTGTCCAGGTTGGCGACGACCCCGTCGTTGATGTTGTTGACGGTGCCGAGCTTGCCGAGGACGTAGTCCTGCAGGCCGCTCCAGGCGAGCATGCCGGCCAGGGTGACGACGAAGGCGGGGACGCCGATCCTGGCGAAGAAGAAGCCGTGCAGGGCGCCCATGGCGACCGCGACGGCGAGGGCGAGCAGGATCGCCAGCCCCTCGTTGAGCCCCTGGCGCACCGCGAGGACGGAGGTGATGGCCGAGCAGACGCCCGCTATGGAGCCCAGCGAGAGGTCGATCTCCCCGAGCAGCAGGACGAAGACGACGCCGACCGCGATCAGACCGGGACCGGCGATCCACTTGGTGATGTTGGTCAGGTTGTCGGCCTGGAGGAAGTGGCCGGTGACGCTCTGGAAGATGACGGCGATGAGGACCAGGCCGACGACGACGGGCAGGGAGCCGAGGTCGCCGCTCCTGATCTTGCGGCGGAACTCCTCCAGGTAGCCGGCGACGCCGCCCTGGCGGACCAGCAGGCGCGGGTCGGCCGCCGGTGCCGGGGCGTTGGTGGGGGTGGTCTGGCTGGTGCTCACTTCGCGTCCTCCGCGATACGTGCCTGGCGCCGGGTCACGGCGTTGTCGGTGGCGCCGGTGATGGCGGAGATGATCTCCTCGTGCGAGGTGTCGGCCACCGGGAAGACCCCGTTGTTGCGGCCCAGGCGCAGGACGGCGACGGTGTCGGCGACCGCCTTGACGTCCGCCATGTTGTGGCTGATCAGGATGACGCCGAGGCCGCGCTGGCGCAGCCGCTCGACCAGGTCGAGGACCTGGGCGGTCTGCTCGACGCCGAGGGCCGCGGTCGGCTCGTCGAGGATGACGATCTTCGGGTCGCCGACCAGGGCGCGGGCGATCGCGACGACCTGGCGCTGACCGCCGGAGAGCGCGGCGATCGGGATCCGCACGCTGGGGATGCGGATCGAGAGGGTGTCCAGGAGCTCCTTGGCGCGCCGTTCCATGGCGACCTCGTCGAGCGTGCCGAAGCGGCGCAGCTCGCGGCCCAGGAAGAGGTTGGCGACGACGTCGAGGTTGTCGCAGAGCGCGAGGTCCTGGTAGACGGTGGCGACGCCGAGTGCCTGGGCGTCCTGGGGGCGGGTGACACGCACCGCGCGCCCCTCCCAGGTGATTTCACCCTCGTCGATCGGGTGAACTCCTGCGATCGTCTTCACCAGGGTGGACTTGCCGGCGCCGTTGTCGCCGACCAGCGCGACGACTTCACCGGCATGGACGTCGAGGTCGACGTCGGTCAGTGCCTGGACAGCGCCGAAGCGCTTGGAGACCGCGCGCAGCGCCAGTACGGGTGCGCCTGTCACGTGAACCATCTCCTGCGGGGTAGTGCGTGGGGTGGGGTGGGGTTCCTGCGCGGGGAGGAGGGCCGGCGCCCCCCGCACGGGACGGGGGGCGCCGTGGCCTTCGGGCCCGGCGGGCGCGCTACTTGACGCCGGCGGTGGTGCAGGCGGCGGCGAAGTCCGCGGTGCAGATGTCCGCGGCCTTGTAGAGGCCGTCGGCGATGACGGTGTCGTTGATGTTGGCCTTGGTGACGACCTTGGGCTCCAGCAGCTTGGCCGGGATGCCCTTGTCGGTGTCGCTGTCCACGGTGGACGGCGCCGCGGCCTTGAGGTCCTTGCCCTGCAGGAGGTTCACGGCGAGCTCGGCGGCGCTGTCGGCGAGCGGCTTGTAGGCCTTGTAGATGGTGTAGGCCTGGTCGCCGGCGACGATCCGCTGGACGGCGTCGAGGCCGGCGTCCTGACCGCCGACCGGCACGCTGACGCCCGCGGCCTTCAGCTGGGTGATGATGGCGCCCGCCATGCCGTCGTTGGCGGAGTAGACCGCCTGGAAGCCGTCCTTGCCCAGCTGGGTGATGGCGGCACCGGTCTTCTGGCCGGCGACGGTGGGCTTCCACTCACCGGACTGCTCGTAGACCACCTTCTTGACCTTGCCGTCGAGCACCTTGTGCGCGCCGGACTTGAACTGGGCCGCGTTGGGGTCGGCCTCGTCACCGTTGATCATGATGATGTTGGCGTCGGCGGCCTTCGCACCGAGCGCGTCGACCAGCGCCTGGCCCTGGAGCTCGCCGACCTTCTCGTTGTCGAAGGAGACGTAGGCCGAGACCGGGCCGGTGGCGAGCCGGTCGTAGGCGATGACCTTGACGCCCTTGTCCGCGGCCTCCTTCACCCAGGACTGGGTGGACTTGGCGTCGAAGGCGTCCAGGATGATCACCTTCACACCCTGGGCGATCAGGGTGTCGAACTGCTGCTTCTGCTTGGCGGCGCTGCCCTCGGCGTTGCTGTACTGCACCTTGCAGTCCGGGCAGAGCGCGGTGACCTTCGCCTGGATGAACGGCCGGTCGAAGGACTCGTAACGGGTGGAGGAGGCGTTCTCCGGGAGCAGCAGGCCGATCGACTTGCTGTCGCCGGAGCTCGCACTGTCCTTCTTGTCACTGCCGGCCTTGCCGCAGGCGGCCATGGAAAGGGCCATCGAGACCGCTGCGGTGCCAATGACGACGCGACGCATCGTTGCGTTCATGTGGGAAGTGCCTCCGTGACGGTGCCGCAGCGCTGCGGCGGGGTGGGAGGAGTTAATCCGGCTTCGTCATATGACGTCAATAAGTAAATCCAAGCCCTCACGAATCAGATCTATTCGTTATCTTCGTGAACGCTTACCCGTCACCCAAGCTTGGAGGAACCTCCAAGTACTAATCTGACAGGAAATGACAGAACGGACAAATGGTCGCACCTCGACAGTCCCCACCTGGTGCGAATGTCAGAATGAGCCCAAGGACCCAGAGGGTCGCTCGCCCGCTCTCCTGACTGCACGGTCTTGACAAGAGCAGAGCAAAGTGCCCAGTGCGTTCAAGAGTTAGATCAACCGGAGGGGAAGCCTGCCGATCTGACGGTCCGTCGGCAGTGGCCGGGCGTACCGCGCGGGCCCGTAGCGCCCGGGCCCGCGCGAAGGACCCCCACCGGCGGACGGCGTCCACCACCCGGGCGAGGTCCTCCTCGGCCGGCTCCGGGTGGGCGAGCGGCAGCTCACGGACGGCGGTCGGCACCGGGCCGCCGCCCACCGGTGCCCGAGGTCCCTGGCGGCCGGCCGGACGGGGAAGTCCTTGCTGCGGGCCGCGGGCCACCGCTCCGGCGAGCGGCCCGTCGGCCAGGGTCGCGAGGATGGCGAGGATGGCGGGGGTGGCGAGGACGAGGCCTTCCGGCAGGCCGCCCGAGTCCGCCCGCGCGAGCGCGTCGCCCGGGTCCGCCCGCGCGGACACATCGCCGATCAGCGCGTCAGATCTCCACCCCGGCAGCCGAGTTCGGCGCGCCGCAGGTCGACCGCCTGGCGCGCGGCGTGCGGCCCAGCGAGCACGGGCGGACCCTGCCACCGCACGCCGAGGCCGGACGAAGGACCGGAGCGCGGGGCCGAAGCCGCCGGGGGTTCACCCGCGGCCGCGCCCCCTCAGCCCCACCACTGCTCCGGAACGGCGGCTGCCTCCTGCGGGCCGTCCGGCCGCGCCGCGTCCTCCGGCGCCCCGGGCCCGGCCGTCACCAGCAGCTCGCCCGGCCCGACCTCGGCCACCCGGTAGCCGGACTCCCTGAGCACCACGGCGACCGCTCCCGTCATCGCCGTACGAATGCCCTCGGCCGGCGGCGACGCGTCCCCGCCCTCCCGCTCCGGCGCCTCGCCCGCGCCCTGGCCGCCGTCCTGGTCGGCCCCCGGCGACCAGCCGACCACCACGCCCTGGGGCCGGTGGCCGATCCGCAGGCCCGAGGGGCCCCGCTCGGTGTCGAACCCGGCACGGGCCAGGGCCGCTGTCACGTCCTCGAAGAGTTCCCGGTGATCCACCATTGGCGCAGCGTAGGCCGGGGACCGCGCCCTCCCCACGTACGGCGCGCGCCGAAACGGTTCACCGCCCCGACAACGCACCCGAGCGCACCATTCCCGGCCCGCGGGAGGCCGGTCAACGGGCCACCCACCCCCGGACGGGCCGACACGAGCGGCCGTCCGGGCCGATGGACGTGCACAGTCGGCCCCCTGCCGACAGCATGACAGAGTAAGCGCTCCATCACTTTGAGCAACGGGGCCAGCGGGTCGGCGGATCCGCGCGCCGGCGACCCCGGCGGCCCCGTATCGAGAGGTCCCATGATCACATCACTCCGCCGGCCGGCAGCTCCGCAGGCGGGCTCCCCGGTCGGTACGCAGCGGACGCCGGGGAGCCCGTCGTGAGAGCCGACCAGCAGTCGCGTCCGGGACCGGTCACCAGCACACGCTCGGCGCCCGCGAACAAGGCCGAGGCCCTCGCCGACTGGGCCGACGGCCGACTGGGCATCTACGCCCTGTCCAGGTCCAATCTGCGCAAGATCTTCCCGGACCACTGGTCCTTCATGCTGGGCGAGATCTGCCTGTACACCTTCATCATCATCATCATCACGGGCGTCTGGCTGACCTTCTTCTTCCAGCCGTCGATGGCCGAGGTGACGTACGAGGGCTCGTACATCCCGCTCCGGGGCATCCTGATGTCCGAGGCGTACGCGTCGACGGTCGACATCAGCTTCGACATCCGCGGCGGGCTGCTGATCCGGCAGATCCACCACTGGGCGGCGATCGTGTTCGTCGCCGCGATGCTGGTGCACATGATGCGCGTCTTCTTCACCGGCGCGTTCCGCAAGCCGCGCGAGATCAACTGGATCTTCGGCGCGCTGCTGCTGTTCCTCGGCATGTTCGACGGCTTCATGGGCTACTCGCTGCCCGACGACCTGCTCTCCGGCACCGGCATCCGGTTCATGGAGGGCGCGGTGCTGGCCGTCCCGCTGGTCGGCACGTACCTGCAGTTCTTCATCTTCGGCGGCCAGTTCCCGGGCTTCGTGATCGTGCCCCGGCTGTTCACCGTGCACATCCTGCTGATCCCCGGGATCATGCTGGGCCTGCTCGTGGCCCACCTGATCCTGGTCTTCTACCACAAGCACACCCAGTTCGCCGGGCCCGGCCGGAAGGAGGAGAACGTCGTCGGCATGCCGCTGATGCCGGTCTACATGGCCAAGGCGGGCGGCTTCTTCTTCCTGGTGTTCGGCATCGTCAGCGCGATGGCGGCGATCGCCACCGTCAACCCGATCTGGGCCTACGGACCGTACCGGCCGGACCAGGTCTCCACGGACGCCCAGCCCGACTGGTACATGGGCTTCTCCGAGGGCCTGATCCGGATCATGCCCGGCTGGGAGATCGGCCTCTGGGGCCACACCCTCAACCTGGGCGTCTTCGTGCCGCTGATGATCTTCCCGCTGGTCCTGGTCGCCATCTGGGCCTACCCGTTCCTGGAGGCCTGGGTCACCGGCGACCGGCGCGAGCACCACATGGCGGACCGCCCGCGCAACGCGCCCGTGCGGACGGGCTTTGGCGCCGCCTGGGTCAGCCTCTACGTGATCCTGCTGATCGGTGGCGGCAACGACCTGATCGCCACCCACCTCCACCTGTCGATCAACGCCATCACCAACGCGGTGCGGATCGGCTTCTTCGTCGTCCCGGTGGTGGTCTTCGTGATCACCAAGCGGTGGTGCCTGGGCCTCCAGCGGCGCGACAAGGAGAAGGTGCTGCACGGCCGGGAGACCGGCGTCATCAAGCGGCTGCAGCACGGCGAGTTCATCGAGGTGCACGCCCCGCTCCCGCAGGGCCGGCTGTACACGCTCACCTCGCACGAGCAGCCGCAGCCGATGGTGCTGCCGGCCGAGGTGGACGAGAACGGGGTGGCCCGCCGGGCCGGCCTGCTCGCCCGGACCCGGGCGAAATTCTCGCGCGGCTTCTTCGGCCAGGGCAGCCAGATCCCCAAGCCGACCGCCGAGGAGCACGAGGAGATCACCAGCGGCCACGGCCACCACTGATCTCCGGCACCCCGTACGACCGGGCCCGCCACGCCGTCCAGCGCGTGGCGGGCCCGCCCTGTGCACTCACCCCGGCCGGCTCCGGAACGCCGCCGCCCCGGTCAGACCCGGAGCGCGGCCGGGACCGCCGCGAGCAGGGCGGCGGCGAGCGCCACCGAGAGGCAGAGCGCCGCCCAGCGCGCGCAGATCCGCCGGCACTCGCTGCGGTAGCGGGCGGCCAGCTGGCGGCACCGCTCCACCGCCCGGTCGACGACGTCCTCGGCGTAGCGCAACCGGTCGGCCGCATAGGCGCGTTCGAGGTCCTCCCGCTCGCCGGGCGACAACCAGGGGAACCGGCCCGCGAACGCCTGCGCGTCCCGCTCGGCCGCCGCCACCTCGGCCTCCCAGGCCAGATAGCCCTCCAGCCGGGCGATCTCCACCCGCGCGTCCACCCGGGGCCGTGCCGGCCCGGCACCCTTGCCCGGCCGAGCGCTCCGCGCTTTCGGCGGGCGCTGTCTGCCACCCATGACCGCTCCTTGTCCAGCACCGGGGCACCGCGGCGAGCCAGCACTGCGGCAACGGCGCGCACCTGTCGATTCGGCCGGCCGAACGCGCCGCCGGTGAAGACACCCGGCGGTCGATCGCACCGCAACCACGCAACTACTATCAGTGACCGACTGTGGCCCGCGGGACGACTCGCCGGTCCCGACCGGACGGCGGGGCGCCCGGACGCGGCCCTCGCGCCGGGCCGATCACCGCGGCGCCCCCCACCTCGGGGGCGACACCGGCCGGAAGCAACGGTCCGCCCGGGGCCGGGCGCGCCCGCACACACCCGAGGACAGCGGGCACCCTCCGCACATGGGCGTGTACTATCAGCGATCAAGGCGGCGCTCTGCCCTGCCGCCGGCCCGGCCTGCCCCGGCCCTCCCGGGGTTCGAACCAGGAGGTCAGCCATGCCCGATGCCGGTCGGTTCAGCGAGTTGGGCGAGCAGGGCTCGCA
Source organism: Kitasatospora sp. NPDC050463 (assembly GCF_040655255.1). NCBI lineage: Bacteria > Bacillati > Actinomycetota > Actinomycetes > Kitasatosporales > Streptomycetaceae > Kitasatospora > Kitasatospora sp. NPDC050463. The sequence goes on along the minus strand of NZ_JBFAJO010000039.1, from coordinate 35,700 downwards.
GGCGGTCATGGAGGCGGCCGCGGTGCTGGAACGCGAGCTGTCCGCCGGACTGGCGGAGGCGAAGGCGGCCGGCGACCGGCTGACCGGCGAACACCGCGTCGACCAGGAGGAGTTCGACCAGCTGGTACGCCGGGTGTCGGAGAACACCCACCAGCTGATCGACGCCGTCAGCAGCCGGCTGCTCGGCCACACCAGCGGCGACGCGGCCGAGCAGACCCAGCGGCTCGCCACCAACGCGCACGACGTCCTCGACCTGCTGCTCAACCTCAGCTCGCTGGCACCCGCGTTCGCCAACCGGTCGATGGACAGCACCTTCGGGCCCAGGCAGAGCCCCGCCGAGCACCCCGACGGGGCCGAAGGCCAGCACGGGTGACCGCCGCCGCCCGACCGCTCGCCGAGGCCACCACACTGGTCGAACGGGTGCTGGCCCGACACCGCGAGCGCACGGTGACGGAGCTGCTGCGCCACATCCCGGAGCAGAGCCCGCCGTACCTGTACGAGCTGGCGGCCGACTATCCGGCCCGGCCCTGCAAGGGGCTGCGGTCCGCGCTCTGCCTGGCCACCTGCGCCGCGTTCGGCGGCGACTCCGGGCGGGCGCTGAACCCCGCCGTCACGGTCGAGCTCTTCCACAACGGCTTCCTGATCCACGACGACATCCAGGACGGCAGCGAGCTGCGCCGGGGCGCGCCGACACTCTCCGCCGAGCACGGCGTCGAGGTCGCGCTGAACGTGGGGAACGCGACCAATCTGCTCGGCCTGCGGCGGCTGATGGCCAACCGGAGCGAGCTGGGCGGCGAACTGGCCTGGCGGCTGTTCGAGGAGACCGAGCTGATGTGCCGCCAGTCGCTGGAGGGGCAGGCCCTGGAGATCGCCTGGATCCGCGACAACGCCTGCGACCTCGTGCCCGCCGACTACTACCGGATGTGTCTCAAGAAGACGTCCTGGTACACCTTCCTCTACCCGTGCCGCAGCGGCCTCCTGGTGGCCGAGGGCGCGAGCACCGACGCCGCCCGGCTGGACCGGTTCGGCTGGTACCTGGGGGCGGCCTTCCAGATCCAGGACGACGTGCTCAACCTGATCGGCACCGAGGCGGACTACGGCAAGGAGATCGCCGGGGACCTCTGGGAGGGCAAGCGCACCCTGCTGCTGATCCACCTGCTGGAGCGCTGCACCCCGGCCGAACGCACCCGCGTCGTGCGCTATCTGAGCCGCACCCGGGCGCAGCGCGGGCCCGGCGCGGCCGAGGACGTGCGCTGGCTGCTGGACCGGATGGCGGCGTACGACTGCGTGGAGAGCGCCCAGCAGGCGGCGGCCGGGCTGGTGGCCGCCGCCGAGCGGGAGATCACCGAGGTGCTGGCGGCCGCTCCGGAGCCCGTCGAACCGACCGAGGAGGCCGCCGAGGCACGGGAGTTCCTGCTGGCCCTGCCCGACTTCGTGGTGGCCCGCGGGCGCTGACCCGGCCGCCCCGGCTGCGGCCACGCCCGTTGCCCCACCGCTCACTTCGCCTGCGTAAGATCCCCGACGCCGGTCCCCGTTCGGGGAACCGGCCGCGCGGCGATCGGCGTCACCGGGGATGACGCCGCGCTCGGGCGGCGCCGACGTGGGGGGTGGGGTGGCGGATGTCCGTACGATCCGGGCTGCTCGGGCTGGAGCGGCTGGCCCGGTCACTGCCGGCCGGTGTGGACCTGTACCAGCTGCGGCCGGACGGCCGCGTCCTGATCGCCGACCGCGACGGCGCCCGGGAGTTGGGCCCGGACCGCGCGCACGGAGCGGCCGGCGAGGAACTCCTGCGCTTCATCGACGAGGGGCAGTTCGCCCACTACCTGGTCGGTGACGCCAAGACCTCGCCCGAGCGGCCGTCCAACGCCACCTACAAGCTGGGCATCGTCGCCCCGCACAGCGCGTTCACCCCGCACGCCCACGGCGGCGAGCACCTGGTGCTGAGCCTGGGGCACGCCGCCTGCGGGCTGTACGACGCCGAGCGCCGCCGGGTGGTGGACGTCCCGCTGACGCCCGGGCTGCTGATCCGCATCCCCGAGCTGATGCCGCACTCGTTCGCCAACCGGGGCTCCGGGCCGCTCAACATCCTCGCCGCCAACACCGGGTTCGGCATCGACCACGAGGACTACGCGATCACCGCGGCCGAGGCCGAGCGCCGTGCGGACGACCAACTGGCCGCCGCCCTGCGGGAGGTGGAACGGAACCAGCGCGCGGGTACGGTCAGCACCAGAGAGCGGCTGGCCGCCCGGCTGCGCCGTTTCGCCGCGACGCTGGAGACCCCGCGATGATCTGCCCGCACTGCGACAAGAACCTGCTGCAGCGAAGCCGATCCGGGCACAAGTGCGGATACTGCGGCAAGCACTTCGCCCTGGACCCGAAGGTGGAGGGGGCCGGGCTGCACGACGTCCGGCTCCGCCGGCTCACCGGCAAACTCACCGGTGCGGGCGAACTGGTCTGCACGGTCGACCAGTTGCGCTACGCGACCGAGCGCCGCGGACGGCCCGCCCAGGCCTTCCGGGGGAGTAGGGGCAGCGCGGGCTGCCTGGGCGTGCTCGGGGTCGGCGCGCTGATCGGCGCCATGGCCCTGAAGGGCGTTCCGATCGCGCTGCTCGCGCTCGTCGGGGCCGCGCTGCTGGGGTTGGCCGTGCGCCAGACAGTACTCGCCGACAAGCCGGCGCCGCCCCGCGAGCACACCACGCGCTGGACTGCCGGCGCCTTCCACGACACCGTGGTGCCGCGGTGGAAGAAGGTCTACTCCGCCCTGCCCGCCGGGCTGATCGAGGACGCCCTGGTCCGCTCCGACCCGCCGGTGGCCGACCCGGCGTTCGTCCTGCTCTGCCCGGACCGGACCGTCACGGCCTTCCTGCACGCCAACCACTACCCGCAGCGTCACCGCGCGCTGCTCGTCGCCGACCTGCGCGCCGTCCCCCGCGGCCTGCCCGTCGTCGTCCTGCACGACGCCTCGCCGCAGGGCTGCCTGCTGGTCGCCGACGCCCGGGCCGAGCAGCCCGGCCGCCGGGTGCTGGACGCCGGGCTGCCGGCCCGCGCGGTGCTGGCCGCCGAGCACAGGTCCGTCGTGCTGCGCGACCCGTTCCGCTCCCCCGAGTTGCAGATCCGGCTGGAACGGGACGCCGGCTGGCTGAACTCGTCCGAGCTGGCGTGGTACGCCGACGGCTGGTGGAGCCCGGTGGCCGCGGTCGCACCCAAGCGGCTGATGGCGATCGCCGTCCGGGCCGCCGAGCGCGTCCTGGAACCACCCGCGCGCACCCCGGTGCAGAAGTCTCCGGTGGCGCCGGCGCGGCCGGAGGAGCCCGCCGAGACCCGTCGGCGGGCGCTCGCCGTCGGCTTCCTGACCTGGCCCGAGCCGAACGCCGAGCCGAAGGCCGGACCGAACGCCGGACCCAGCGCCGGGCAGCACCGAGAGGGCACCCCATGACCGTCCCGCCGCCACCCCGGCCCCCGCGCCGCCGGCCGCCGCGCCTGCTGCTGGACGGCGCCCTGACCGTCGCCGCCGACCGGGCCGGGGCACCCGGCGGCCTGCGGTACACCGAGCGCCAGCTGTACTACGAGCTGTGCCGCGTCCTCCAGCCGCTGCACTCCGGCCCGCGCCGGATCCCGTACACGCTGGCGCCGCCGGTGCGGTACGCCCGGTTCGCCGAGGTGCTGGCGGCCCGCCGCGCCGAACTGCCGGGCCTGCTGCCGCCCCCGGAGCCGGTGCGGCAGGTGGCGCGGCAGCCACGGGCCGGCGTCGAGAGCGACCTGTACGACTACGGGCTGCCCCGGCTGCTGGTCTGCCAGAGCCGGGAGATCACCGGGATGCTGATCGCCAACGACCTGCACCTGGAGGCCGCCTGCCCGGTCGTCGCCGCCGACCTGCCGCTCGATCCGCGGCTGGTCGGCGCCCTGGAGCGGGCCGGGGGCGCGGTGGTCCACGTGCTGCACGACGCCAGCCCGGCCGGGCTCGCCTGCTTCGAGCGGGTCCGCGGCGAACTGCGCGGGGCGGGCGGGCCCGGCCGCGCCGTGCGGGTCCGGTCGATGGGGCTGGTCCCCCGGCACGCCGCCGCCCTGCACCTCACCGCCGGACGCGGCCCGCAGCCGTACCGGGGCCCGCTGCCCGCGGGGCTGCGGCCCGGGGAACGCGCCTGGCTCGGCAGTGGCCGGACCGTCGAACTGGCCGCCGTCGGCCCCGCCCGGCTGCTGCACACCGTGATCCGCCAGGTCCGGGGCGGCGCCGCCGGCCCCCGGCGGGCCCCGGTCCACCACCGGGTCCGCGAGGCGCGGTCCGCCGGCTTCCTGACCTGGCCCACCGCTCGGCCCTCCGCCTGACCCTCCCCAGGAGGGCCCCGGACACCTTGAGGACTCCCGACCATGACGCAGCCACGCCACCTCGGCTACAGCGACGAACTGCTGGCGGACGGCACCGTGCACCGGCGCTACGAGGACGGCCGCAGCGAGTGGCGCCGGCGCGGCGCCGACCGCCTCGTGCACTGGCACGACAGCGACGGCCTGGCCGGCACCGACGAACCCCTCGGCAAGGACCTGGTCAAGCGCCGCCACACCGACGGCACCGTCCGCTACGGCCGTGACGTCGGCTACGGCCGGACGGTCTGGGCCCGCGGCGAGCTGGTCACCGTCAACCGCACCGCCTTCAGCGGCCGGCTCGGCGTCGTCCTCGGCGCGCTCGGGGTGGCCGGGGCCGCCGCCGTCGCGGTCTCCCAGTTCCCGCCCCTGGAGCTGAGCGAGGCCGAGGAGGAGCAGCTGCGCGAACAGGCCCGCGCCCAGGCCGCCGGCTCCTCCTCGGGCGGCGACGGCGGGGGCGGGTCCGCCGGCGACGGTTCCTCCGGTGACACCGGCCACGGCGACGACCCGAACACCGGCGGCGACGACATCGACGCCGACTTCGGCGGTGACTGGGACGGCTCCGCCGACGACGGCTGGGACGGCGACGACTTCGGCTGAGCCCCGCACGGCCGCACGCCCTCGTGCTCGTGCGCCCGTGCCCGCGAAACGGACCACGGCACCACCCGCCGAAATGCACCACCCACCGAAAGGCACCCCTCCCGGATGGCCCGCTGCTGCGCCTGCACCGGATCCGACACCGATCGGGCCCGCACCCACCTCGCCGCCCTGACCGGTGGCGCCCCGGCGCCCGCCCGGGCCGCCCTGATCGGCGGCGAGCCCGGCTTCGCCACCGGCCCGTTCACCGTCGACGGCGTCACCGCCGTCGGCGAGGTGACCCTGCACAACCGCGCCGAACTGCTCGCCCTCCTCGCCGCCGCCCGCACCCCGGCGCCCGACGACTGCCCCGACGGCGAGCTGCTGCTCAGACTCTGGCGCCGCCTCGGCGCGGACGGCGTCCGGCTCGCCGACGGCCTGTTCGTCCTGGTCGTGGTGGACGGCGCCGACCTCGTCCTGATCCGCGACCACGCCGGCGCCCGCACCGTCTTCTACGCCCGCGCCGACGGCTGCTGGGCCGCCTCCACCTCGCTGCGCGCGCTGCGGCACTGGCCGGCGCTCGGCACCGGCGTCAACCTCGCGGCCGTCCGCTCCTTCCTCACCTTCGCCTACCTGCCCGGCGAGGAGACCCTGCTGCGCGGAGTCCACGAGGCGCTGCCCGGCCGGATCCTGCGCCTGTCGGCAGACGGCGCGGTGCACCAGGAGCAGTACTGGGAGCCGGCCGAGCTGCTCCCCGCCGAGGCCGACACCCCACCACCCACGGAGTACGCCCGGCAGCTGCGCCTCCTCCTGGAACAGGCCACCGCCCGGCGGCTGCCGGCCGGCGAGGCCGTCGCGGTCCTGCTCTCCGGCGGCGTCGACAGCTCACTCGTCACCGCGCTGGCCGCCCGGCTGCACGACCACCCGGTGCACACCTACTCGATCAGCTTCGGTGACGAACTCCCCAACGAGCTCGGCTACTCCGGCCTGGTCGCCGGACACTGCGGCACCCGCCACCGGGTGCTCACCGTCTCCGGCGCCGAGGTCGCCGCCCGGCTGGCCGACACCGTCGCCCTGCTGGACAGCCCGGTCGGCGACCCGCTGACCGTCCCCAACCTGATGCTCGCCGAGGCCGTCGCGGGCGACGGCCTGACCGTCTCACTCAACGGCGAGGGCGGCGACCCGGTCTTCGGCGGCCCGAAGAACCTGCCGATGCTCGTCCACGAGATGCACCGCGACGACCCCGCGCCCGAGGTGCGGGCGGAGGCGTACCTGCGGTCCTACCGCAAGTGCTACGAGGACCTGCCCCGGCTGCTCACGCCCGCCGCACTGCGGGCCCTGGAGACCGCACCGCAGCCCCGCCGGTTCGTCGCCCCGTACCTGCGGCCCGGCCCGATGCACTCGCTGCTCAACCAACTGCTCCACTGCAACCTGCGGACCAAGGGCGCCCACCACATCCTCACCAAGGTCGAACGGCTCACCGCCTCGCAGGGCGTCCAGGGCCGCTCCCCGCTCTTCGACCGGCACGTGATCGACCACGCCTTCGCCACCCCGCCGACGCTCAAGCTCAACGGCACGGTGGAGAAGTGGGTGCTCAAGGAGGCCGTCCGGGACCTCCTGCCGGCAACGGTCACCGACCGCCCGAAGAGCGGGATGCGCGTCCCGGTCCAACAGTGGCTGCGCGGCCCGCTGCGCGACCTCTCCGGCGAGCTGCTGCTCGGCCGCACCGCCCGCGAGCGCGGCCTCGTCCGGCCCGAGACCGTCCGCACCTGGATGCGCCGCGAGGGAACCCTGCTGCCGCGCCAGGGCGGCAAGCTCTGGCTCGTCCTCACCCTCGAACTCTGGCTGCGCGCCTACGACCTGTGAACCCGTTCCGCGAAAGGCCCCCGCACATGGACCTGATCGACCCACGCACCGGCGCCGTCCGCGGCGCCCTGGAGCCGGCCCGCGCCGAGCGCGTCGCCGAGGCCGTCACCGCCGCCCGGCTCGCCACCGCGCCCTGGCGCGCGCTCACCCCGCGCGAGCGCGAGCGCCGGCTGGACGCCCTCGCGGACCTCGTCGAGCAGCACCTCGCCGAGTACACCGCGCTGGAGCAGGCCGGTACCGGCAAGCCCGCGGACGAGGTGACCGGCGAACTGCGCAACGCCGCCGACCTGTTCCGGTTCTACGCCGGCGCCGCCCGCACCGGGACGGCGCCCGCCGCCGGCCGCTACCTGCCCGGCCACGAGAGCTGGGTGCGCTGGGAGCCGATCGGCGTGGTCGGGGCGATCGTGCCGTGGAACTACCCGCTGTTGATGGCCGCCTGGCGCTGCGCCCCGGCGCTGGCCGCCGGCAACACGGTGATCGTCAAGCCCGCCGAAACCACGCCCGACTCGGTCGCGCTGCTCGCCGAACACGCGGCGCGGGTGCTCGGCGACGGCGTGCTGACCGCGCTGCCCGGCGACCGGGAGAGCGGGCGGCTGCTGGTCGCGAGCGGCGTCGACATGATCGCCTTCACCGGCAGCGCGGCGGCCGGCGCCGACATCGCCGCCCGGGCCGGCCACCGCCGGGTCAGCCTGGAGCTCGGCGGCAACAGCCCCGTCCTCGTGCTGCCCGACGCGCCGGCCCACACCTGGGCCGCCCTCGCCGAGGCCTGCACCTACAACGCGGGCCAGAGCTGTGCCGCGCCCGCCCGGGTGATCACCCTGGAGGAGAACCACGAGCAGGTCGTCACCGCCCTCGCCGCCGCCCTGGCCGAGCGCCGGGCCGGCCGGGACTTCGGCCCGCTCAACAACCCCGACCAGGCCGCCCGCTACGACCGCCTCCTCGGCGCCTCGGCCGCCAGGCGCTCGATCACCGCTCCCGGCCGCACCGACGGCCTGTGGCGCCGGGCCACCCTGCTCGCCGACTTGCCCGACGACGATCCCGCCGTACTGGAGGAGGCCTTCGGCCCGCTGCTGACCGTCCAGCGCGCCGCCACCCCGGAGGACGCGCTCGCCCTCGCCAACGGCGTCCCGCAGGCCCTCGCCGCCAGCGTCTGGACCACCGACCTCACCGCCGCCCTGGACCTCACCGCCCGCCTGCACGCCGGTGAGACCTGGCTCAACTGCCACCTGGTGCAGAGTGCCGAGCTCCCCCACAGCGGCCGCGGCGCCTCCGGCCACGGCACCGACCTGTCCGCCCTGGCCCTCCAGGAGTACCAGCGTCCCAAGACGGTGACGGTCCGGCTCTGAGTGGCCCGGCTCTGAGCGGCCCGGCCGGAGCGTCCTCCGGCCGGCCCGGGCTGAGTACTTCGCGCACCCCGAACTGAGTACCCGTCCGCTGCCCCGGGCCGGCCCGGGCGGCCATGATCGGGTCATGACCGAGACCGCCTCCGGGCCCCGCGCGAACTGGCGTCGCGCTCCGCTGGCCTCCACCCTGGTGACGGGGTTCTGCCTGCTGTTCGTCGTCCCGCTGCGGGGGCTGGCGGAGATGGCCACCGATCCGTGCTTCGGGCCCGGCTCCTGCCCGGCCACCAAGTCCCAGCTGGCGCTCTCCGACCACCTGCTGCTCATCACGGTGGCGCTGATCGTGCTGCAGTGGCCGGTGGCGTACCTGCTGCGGCCGGCCCGGATCTGGGCGGCGCTGGCGCCGATGGCGACGCTGCTGTCGGTGGTGGCCGTGATCTTCAGCATCAACCCGGGGACCTGACCGTCAGGCGAAGGCCGACGGCCGGCCGAGGGCGACCAGGCGGTGGTCCTTCGTCCCGACGTAGATCCGGCCCTTGCCGGTGGCCGGCACCGAGAACTTGCTGACCGTGCCGAGCGGGAAGGAACGGCGCAGCTTCAGCGTGCCGCCGACCGGTACGGGATCGTAGGCGCGCAGCTCGCCGCCCTCGCCGTACTGGCCGGTGCCGGACCAGATCACCCAGACCAGGGCGGAGCCGGAACGGGCGCCGTCGGAGGTGACGACGGGTGAGCCGGACATCTTGAGGAAGTCCTCCGCGCTGGTGCCGGCGCTGGTCAGCTGCGGGGTCCCGGCGGAGGTGACGGAGTACTTGAGGGCGCGCAGCTTGCCGTAGTTCTCGACGGTGTAGACGTAGCCGCCGTCGCCACCCCAGACCGCCGGGTGGCCCCAGACGCCGCCGTACGGGCCGGTGATGCCGACGGCCTTGTCGGTGCCGCCGGGGCCCTGGCCCATGCCGCCGAGGTCGTCGCGGTCGAGCAGGAAGATCCGGCCGTCCTTGCCGACCTGGACCAGCAGGCGGGGGTGGGCGGGGGTGCCGAAGCGGTCGGCGGGGAGGGCGACCGGGCCGCCGGAGCCGAGGTCGGTGTCCCGCTTGTCGAGGGTCGCGTTGTTGGCGGGGCTGAAGAAGTCCTTCGGGGTGAAGCCGCCGGCGCCGTCGACGGCGAAGCGGATCACCGATTCGCCCAGGCCGCCGGGCGGCCTGGAGCCGGGCCCCTGGGCGGGTGAGGCGCCGGCGCCCTGGCCGTTGGCGGTGGTGAGGACGATCCGGCCGGGGCCGTCCGAGACCAGCCCGCTGCCGGCCATCCAGATGGAGGCCCGCTGGGTGTCGGAGCCGGCGACCGTCGACCAGAGGGTGAGCTTGCGGGTACGGGTGTCGAGGCCGGCCAGGGTGCCGATGTAGTCGCCGATGCCGCAGAGCGAGCCGAAGCCGAAGTAGACGTGTCCGTCGAGCAGCAGCAGCCCGGGCCGTTGAAGCGAGCGGTAGGCGTTGAACGGCTTGCCGGGGGCGTTCACCGGGTCGCCCTGCACCGTCACCGGCCAGCCGCTGCGTTCGGCGCCGGTCTGCGCGTCGACGGCGTGCACGTAGTAGTGGGGGTGCTTGTCGTCCGGGCCGTCGTCGACCTTGCTGGTGAGGTAGACGGTGCCGGTGGCCGGGTCGTACACGGGGGTGGAGGTGGTGCCGACGTTGGGGCCCGGGTCCGAGCAGCCGATCGCGGCGGAGGCCCAGGCCGGGCCCATCGCGCGATGCCAGGTGATCTTCCCGGTGGCGGCGTCGACGCCGTAGACGTGGATGGTCTCGGTGGCGACGACCACGGTCCGGCCGATGACCAGCGGCTGGGCGAACGCCTGGCCGTCGAGCTGGGTGGCGAAGCGGACACCGAAGTCGGACTTGCCGACCTCCTCGGGGGCGAGCCCCGGTTCGTCCTGGTCCCAGGCGGTGCGCTCGGTGGTGACGGAGACGGTCGTGACGTCCGCCCGGGCCACCGCGGCCGGGCGAGCAGGGCGATTCCGACGAGCAGGGCCGCCGCCCGGGCGTACGGTCTGTTGGTTCGGTTCATGGCGCCCATGCTTCGGGGGTGGCCGGGCGGCCACCAGCGGGCCTCGTCCAGTCGGCGGACGCGGCACCCGACGGCCGGCCGGGGTCGGCGGTAATTCGCCGGACAGCGGGGGTGCGTTGATCTACTGTCGACGCGGTACGCGCTACGGGGCGCGCGACGGCAGAGGGTGAGGCGCGAGTGCGGTTCGGAATCATCGGCACGGGTCAGGTCGGGCAGACCCTCGCGGACAAGCTGGTGGCGCTCGGCCACGAGGTGACGCTGGGTTCGCGGAGCAAGGACAACGAGAAGGCCGTCGCCTGGGCGCGGCAGGCGGGCCCGAACGGGCACCAGGGGACGTTCGCCGACGCGGCCGGCTTCGGGCAGGTGGTGCTGAACGCCACCGGCGGCACGGTCGCGCTGGAGGCGCTACGGGCCGCGGGCGCCGAGCGGCTGGCCGGGAAGCTGCTGGTGGACGTCTCCAACCCGCTGGTCTTCTCCCCCGAGGGCGAGGTGACCCTGGACCCGGTGAACACCGACAGCGTGGGCGAGCGGATCCAGCGGGAGTTCCCGGACGCCCGGGTGGTGAAGGCGCTCAACACGCTGACCGCGCCGCTGATGGTGGACCCGGGCCGGCTGCCGGGTGGGCACAACCTCTTCATCGCCGGGAACGACGCGGCCGCGAAGGCCGAAACGGTCGCGCTGCTGGGTGAGTTCGGCTGGCCGGCGGAATCCGTCATCGACCTCGGGGACATCGCGGGCGCCCGGGCGACGGAGATGATGATGCCGCTCTGGCTCCGGCTGATGGGCGCCTTCGGCACGGCCGAGTTCAACTACTCCTTCAAGCGCGCCGAGTAGCCGGGTACCGCTGACGACGATGCCCCGCCCCTGCGGTGACCGCAGGGGCGGGGCATCGCGGTACCGCGGGGCCGCTACCGGGAGCCCGGGCCGGCCCCGGCGGGCACGCGCTTCTCCGGCTCGTCCTCGACCGGCTCCGGGGTGCCCCGGACCGGCCGGGGCACCCGCGTCTCCGCTGCCGGCCCGCCCGTGCCACCCGCACCGGCCACCCTGGCTGCCTCGGTGAGCGCCAGCAGGCGGTCCGCCTCGGCCTGGATGGCGTCCTTGTCACCGATCTCCGCGTCCGGCAGGGCGTCCGGCAGCAGGTCCTCGATCAGCCGCAGCGGCCGGTAGGCGAGGCCGAGCAGCCCCCAGACCGCCAGGACGGTGCCGACCAGGACGAGCAGCAGGCCCGCGCCGCGGCCCGGGCCGGTGCCGAGCACCAGGCCGACGGAGTCGGCGAGCGCACCGCCCGGCCTCATCAGCGGCTCGAAGACGTGGTCGGAGAGCGGCCCCGCGGTGAGGAAGCCGAGCGGCATCATCGACATCGCGAGCATCTGGTTGGTGGCCAGCACCCGGCCCTGCAGCTCCATCCCGACCTTGGTCTGGATCAGCGCCATCCAGTGCGAGTTGAGGATCATCAGCGCCGCCCAGAGGCCGAAGAGGCCGCAGGCGGTGAGTGCGGCCTGCGGGCGGCAGCCGGTCACGATCGCGGCCACCCCGACCACCGAGGTGAAGCCGATCATGCCGACCGCGCGCCGCCGGGTGCCGCCCCACAGGGCCATCACCAGCGCGCCGGTCATCGCGCCGAGGCCGCCGACGGCGGTGATCACACCGAGCTGCACGGCCGACCCGCCGGCCAGCACCATCGGGGTGACCAGCACCGTCGCGACGGCGAACAGGTAGTTGAAGACCACGAAGAAGACCACCATCGCGACCAGGCTGTGCCGCCGGACGATGTAGCGCCAGCCGGTGACCACCTCGCGCAGCAGCGGCTCCTCCTGCTTGTCGAACAGCGCGTCCGGGAAGCGCACCAGCAGCAGGCAGGTGACCCCGGTCAGGAAGGTCGCCATGTCGAAGAGCACCACACCGTGCAGGCCGATCAGCGAGACCAGCACGCCGCCCGCCAGAACGGCCATCATGTCGCCCGCACCGGTGCCCAGTTGGGCGAGGCCGTTGGCCTGTCCGAGGTAGCGTTTGGGCACCAGCTGGGTGATCGCGGCCAGGTAGGCGGGGCGCTGGAACGCCGAGCAGACCGCCCCGACGCAGGCCACCAGGTAGATGTGCCAGACCTCCAGGAGGTCGGCCCAGAGCAGGCCGCCGAGCGAGAGCATGGCGGCCGCGGCCACCGTGTCCGTGACGATCATGATCGTGCGCCGGTCGATCCGGTCGGCCAGCGCACCCGCGATCGGCAGCAGCAGGACGGCGGGCAGCACCGCGACCACCGAGATCATCGCGAAGTCGAAGGCCGAGCCGGTCCGCTGGTAGACCCAGACCCCGAGGGCGAAGGTGGAGAGGCTGGTGCCGATCATCGAGACGAACTGGCCGATCGCCACCTTGGCGAAGGTGCCCAGCTCGGCCCGGGCCGCCGGCCGCTTGGCCTCGACCTGCTCGGCCACCGCGCCGGTGGCGGTGAACTCGGCTACCACCCGAGCGAGTTCGTCGGCCTGGTGCTTGAGGAAGTAGTGCCCGGCGCGCGGGATCACGGCCAGGTCGACGGCGTCACCGAAGTGCTCCCACTCGGCGTACCGCTCCTCGTACAGCTGGGTGGCGCGGTCCTTCTCGCCGACCACGCAGAGGATCGGCGCGGCGATCCGCGCCGGGCGGGCGTCCCCGTACGCGCGGGTGTAGAACTCCTCGGCCTGCCGGACGTCGTGGCGCAGCGCCCGGACCAGGAAGTCCTGCTCGTCCTGGTCGTAGACATCGGTGAAGCCGCCCATGGCGCGCAGGTAGTCGAGATAGGAGCGGTTGGAGAGCATCCGGTCGCCGGGCAGCCGCTTGGCCATCCACTCGGCGAACCGGCCGGGCAGCCGGGCCGCCGGGAACGTCCCGCCGAGGGCGACGCCGCGCAGGTCGACGCCGGCCGCCTCCAGTCGGGAGCCGAGCGCGGTGGCGAGCGCGCCGCCGAGGCAGTGGCCGTAGAGCACCACCGGGCCGTCGATCCGCTCGGTGATCTGCTCGGTCAACCGGTCGGCCAGGGTGTCGAGTTCGACGAGGTCGTCGTCGGGCCGGCTCGGATCGTGGCCGGGCAGCTCGACGGCGTACAGGCGGTGACCGGCCGGCAGCGCGTCGGCGAGCGGCTGGAAGGTGATCGGGCTGCCGCCCCCGTACGGGACGCAGACCACGCTCACCTCGGCGGGCGCGCTGCCGCGGGTGAGCTTGTGCAGCAGGGTACGCGGCCCGGCGTCCCCGGTGCCGGCGGCCCTGGCGTCGAGCAGTGCGGCGAGTTCGCGGACGGTGGGGTGCTGGAACAGGTCGATCACCGAGAGGCCGCGGCCGATCAGCCGGACGGCGTGCACGGCGGAGAAGGAGTCGCCACCGAGCGCGAAGAAGTCGTCCGCCGCACCGAGTTCGTCGACGACCAGCACCGCCCGGTAGGCGGCGGCCACCTCGTGCTCGGTCGCGGAGGCCAACTCGCGGCCTCCCGAGGCCGGTTGGACGGCGACCGGCTCGGGCAGCGCGGCCCGGTCGACCTTGCCGTTGGCGTTCAGCGGCAGGGCGTCGAGCACGACCAGGGCGGCGGGCACCATGTAGTCGGGCAGCCGGGTGCGCAGCGCGGCCCGCAGCTCGGCCGGGTCGGGGGCGGCCGCCGGGTCGGCGGGCACCAGGTACCCGACGAGGGCCCGGGCGGTGCCCTCGCCCCGGGCCACCACGACGGCCTCGCGGACCTGCGGACGGCTGGTGAGTTCGGCCTCCACCTCGCCGACCTCGACCCGGAAGCCGCGGATCTTCACCTGGTGGTCGATCCGGCCGAGGAACTCCACGGCGCCGTCCTCCCGGCGACGGACGAGGTCGCCGGTGCGGTAGCTGCGGCGGCCGTTCACCTGGCCGAACCGCTCCGCGGTGAGGTCGTCCCGGCCCAGGTAGCCGCGGGCCACGCCGGCGCCGGAGACGTACAGTTCACCCGGGACACCGACCGGTACCGGGCGCTGCCGGGCGTCGAGGACGTGGGCGCCGACGTTGCCGAAGGGCAGACCGAGCGGCGCGGTGGCGGCGTCCCCGAGGTCGGCCGGGACGGCGGCGCCGAGCATCGACACCGTGGTCTCGGTCGGGCCGTAGTGGTTGTGCAGCAGCAGCTCGGGGCGGGCGGCGCGGATCCGGGCCACCAGATCGGGCCGCAGGGCCTCACCGGCACAGATCAGCAGCCGGCCGGGGAGGATCCCGCCGAGCCCGGCGCCGTGGGCCGCGAGACCCTCCAGGTGGCTGGGGACGAGCTTCATCGCGTCGATCCGGTGCGCGGCCGCGTAGCCGGCGAAGGCGTCCGGGTCGGTGGCCTGGTCGCGGGTGAGCAGGTGCAGGCAGCCGCCGCCGGTGAGCGCGCCGAACACGTTGGTGGTGCCGAGGTCGGCGGCGAAGGTGGAGACCAGCGCCCAGTTCCAGCCCCGCTGGTCGCCGCCGATCCGCTCGCGCAGCCCGTGCAGGTAGTTGCGGAAGTTGCGGTGCTCGACGGCGACGCCCTTGGGCGCTCCGGTGGAGCCGGAGGTGAAGACGAGGTAGCAGAGGTTGCCCGGGCCGACCTCGACCTCGGGGGCCGGGCACGGCGCCACCGGGGTGGTGAGCGGCTCCGGGACGACGACCGGCGCGCCGTCGACCCGGCCGGCCAGGTCCTCGGTGGTGACCACGGCGGCGGCCCCGGCGGCCGCCAGCAGCGCGCGGATCCGCTCGTCCGGGTACACCGGGTCGAGCGGCAGGTAGGCGCCGCCGGCCTTGAGGATGCCGAGCATGCCGACGACCAGGGCGGCCGAGCGCTCGACCAGCAGCCCGACCGGACGGTCCGGGCCGACCCCGAGCGCGCGCAGGCGGTGCGCCAACGCGTTGGCGCGGTTGTCCAGTTCGGCGTAGTCGAGGACCCCGTCGGCGCCGCGGACGGCCGGCGCGTCGGGGGTGCGCCGGGCCTGCTCCTCGACCAGGCCGTGCAGGGTGGCGCCGAGGTCCCAGTCGCGCTGGGTGGCGTCCCAGTCGGCGAGCCGGCGCTGCTCGGACGGGGTGAGCAGCGGCAGCTCGGCGAGCGGGCGGTCGGGAGCCTCCGCCATCGCGTCGAGCACGGTGGTGAGATGGCCCAAGAGCCGCCGGACGGTCGGTTCGTCGTACAGCTCGGTGCGCCAGATCAGGTCGGCGCTGAGTGCGCGGCCCTGGTCGACGACGGCGACGGAGAGGTCGAACTTCGCGGTGTCGGTACCGACCGGCCGCCAGTCGGCCCGCAGCCCGGGCAGGTCGAGGGTGGCCTCGGCCTGGTTGTGGACGTTGAGCATGACCTGGAAGAGCGGGGTGTGCGCGAGTTCGCGCTCCAGGCCGAGGGCGTCGATCAGCCGCTCGAACGGCAGGTCCTGGTGGCCGAAGGCCCCGAGCGTGCCCTCCCGGACCCGCTCCAGCAGCTGCCGGACGCTCGGGTCGCCGGAGAGGTCGGTGCGCATCGCCAGGGTGTTGACGAAGCAGCCGACCAGGGGCTCCGTCTCGCTGCGGGTGCGTCCGGCGACGGGCGTGCCGACGACGACGTCCTCCGCACCGGTGTAGCGGGACAGCACGGTCTGCAGGGCGGCGAGCAGGACCATGTAGACGGTGGTGCCGGTCTGCTCGGCGAGGGCCCGGACCCGGCGGGTGCGGTCGGCGCCGAAGTCGGCGGTGAGCCGCCCGCCCCGGGTGCCGGCCACGGCCGGCCGGGCCCGGTCGGTGGGCACGGTGACCGTGGCGGTGGCGCCGCGCAGGCGCTCCTGCCACCAGGCCTGCTGGCGGGCCAGCTCCTCGGCCAGCTCGGTCTGCTGCCAGTGCGCCACGTCGGCGTACTGGAGGGGCAGCGGCTCGAAGGCCGGTGCGCGGCCCTGCCGGCGGGCCGCGTAGGCGGTGGCGAGATCGGCGAAGAACACGCCGATCGACCAGCCGTCGGCGGCGATGTGGTGCAGCACCAGGCTCAGTACGGCGCCCTCGTCGGTACGCATCAGGGTGGCGCGGACCGGCAGCTCGGTGGCGAGGTCGAACGGGCGGCGGGCGTCCTCTTCCAGCCAGGCCTCCAGCCGAGCGGCGGCGGCATCGGCATCGGCGGTGGTGTCGGCGGTGGCGGTGGCCTCGGCGGTGGCGAGGCTGAATCGCGCGGCTTCCAGCAGTTCGGGCCGGACGTCCCCGTCGACGGTGGGGTAGACGGTGCGCAGCACCTCGTGCCGGTCGAGGACGTCAGTGAGGGCGGCGCCGAGGGCCTCCTCGTCGGGGTCGCCGACGAGGTGGAGGGCGAGCGGGATGTGGTAGGCCGCGCTGTCGGGCTCGTACTGGGCGAGGAACCACATCCGGCGCTGGGCCGAGGAGAGCGGCGCGGGGGTGCCTTCGGGGCGGGGTGCGATGCCCTGTCGGGGCGGCTCGGCGGCGCCGGCGTCCTTGGCGGCCTTCGCGGCCTTGGCCTTGGCGAGCCGGCGGCGGAGCAGTTCCTGACGTCTGCCCTCCTGGTCCGGCCGGTCGTCGGCGGTGTGCTGGTCGGTCATGCCTTCTCCCCCGTCAGTGCGCCGGTGGCGTCCTCGCCGCTTGGTGCGTCCTCGGTGCCGTCGGTCTCGGTCGTCTCGGTCGCCTCGTCGATGTCGTCGTTGTCATCGGTGTCGTCGATGTCGTCGAGCAGTCGGTCCTCTATTCGGCGTGCCATCGCGGCCAGGGTGCGGGCCTCGAAGACGGTGCGCAACGGCAGGTCGATCTCGAAGGTGTCGCGGACCCGGGCGGACAGCCGGGTGGCGAGCAGCGAGTGGCCGCCGAGCGAGAAGAAGTCGTCGTGCCGGAAGACCTGCTCCAGACCGAGGACCTCCTGCCAGAGGTCGGCCAGCAGCTCCTCGCAGTCGCCCTCGGGCAGAGCCCCGGCGCCGCCCGGCCGGGGAGCGGGCAGCGCGGCCCGGTCCACCTTGCCGCCGGGCGTCAGCGGCAGCCGGTCGAGCAGGACGAGCGCGGCGGGCACCATGTAGTCGGGCAGCCGCTCGGCGAGGGCCGCCCGCAGCGCGTCCTCCCCGACGGTGCCGTCGGTGACGGCGTACCCGGCGAGGACGGGGCCGGCCGGGCCGTCGGCCAGTCGGGCGGCGCCGGCGGTGACACCGGGGACGGCGGTCAGCGCGGCCTCGATCTCGCCGAGTTCGATCCGGAAGCCGCGCAGCTTGACCTGGGCGTCGGTCCGGCCGTGGTACTCCAGCCGGCCGTCCGCGCGGCGGCAGGCGAGGTCCCCGGTGCGGTACATCAGCGCGTCCGCGGGGCCGCCGGGCTCGGGGACGAAGCGCTCCGCGGTGAGGTCGGGCCGACCGTGGTAGCCGAGCGCGACGCCGTCGCCGGCGATGCAGAGCTCGCCGATGCCGTTGACCGGGACGGGCCGGCCACCGGCGTCGAGCAGGTGCAGCCGGGTGTTGGCGATGGGTTCGCCGAGCGCCACCACACCGCCGTGGGCGGCGAGTTCGGGGGTGACCCGCTGGATGGTGGACCAGACGGTCGTCTCGGTGGGACCGTAGAGGTTCCACAGCTCGCCGGTGCGCTTGAGCAGGGCCTCGGCGAGGTCGGCGGTCAGCGCCTCGCCGCCGCAGAGCGCGGTCAGCCCGGGTCTGCCGGACCAGCCGGCCTCCAGCAGCATCCGCCAGGTGGCGGGAGTGGCCTGGAGATGGGTGACCGCGCGCCGCTCCAGCCAGTCGGCCAGGGCGTGACCGTCGGTGGCGGTGGCGCGGTCGGCGATCTCCACCCGGGCGCCGGTGACCAGCGGCAGCCAGAGTTCCAGACCGGCTATGTCGAAGGTGACGGTGGTGACGGCGGCCATCACGTCGTGCGCGGTGAGACCGGGTACGCGGCCCATCGAGGTGAGGAAGTTGACGATCGCGCGGTGCGGGACGGCGACGCCCTTGGGCGTACCGGTGGAGCCGGAGGTGTACAGCAGGTAGGCGCGGTCCTCCGGGCCGACCGCGACGGCCGGCGCCCGGGGAGCCGCTGCCGCCTGCGGGCCGTCGACCAGGACGGTGGTCC
Source organism: Kitasatospora sp. NPDC050463 (assembly GCF_040655255.1). Lineage (NCBI taxonomy): Bacteria > Bacillati > Actinomycetota > Actinomycetes > Kitasatosporales > Streptomycetaceae > Kitasatospora > Kitasatospora sp. NPDC050463. The sequence goes on along the minus strand of NZ_JBFAJO010000039.1, from coordinate 17,500 downwards.
GCCCGTCGAGCAGCTCGTCCCCGGCGGTGGCCCGCTCGGCGACCAGCAGGGTGACGCCGGCGTCGTCGAGCACCGCGCGGTTGCGGGCGAGCGGCTGGTCGACGTCGAGCGGCAGGTAGGCGGCGCCACTGCGCAGCACGCCGAGCAGGGCGGCGGGCAGCAGCCGACCGCGCCGGACGGCGACCGCCACCAGGGTGCCGGGGCCGGCGCCGTGCTCGGCCAGCAGGTGTGCCAGCCGGGCGGCCGTGGCGTCGAGTCCGGCGTAGTTGAGGACGCCGTCGGTGGCGGAGACGGCCACGGCCTCCGGGGTGCGGGCGGCCTGGGCGGAAACCAGCTCGTGCAGTCGGACATCGGGCAGCGGCGCCCCGGCGCCCTTCGCGGGCTCCCGCGCCGCCGGTTCGGCAGCCGAGAGCATCGCCAACTCGCCCAGCGGACGGTCCGGTTCGGCGACGGCGGCGGCGAGCAACGCCACCAGGTGGTCGAGCGCGGCCCGGACGGACCGCTCGTCGTAGCGCGAGGTGCGGTACTCGGCGGAGAGCAGCGGGCCCTCGGCCGGGAACTCCAGGAACAGCGAGAGGTCGGTCTTCGCCGTGCCGTTGCACACCTCGGCGACGAACTGCAGGCTGAGGCCGGGGAGTTCGACCCCCGCCATCGGGTGGTTCTGGACCGCGAGCAGGACCTGGGCGATCGGCGAGGCGGTCAGCCCGGTGGAGCCGCCGACCCGGCGGGCGTGCTCCAGGAACGGGAGGCCGCTGTGCTCGGCGGCGTCCAGCACCACCGGGCGCACGCGGGCGACCAGCTCGCGGAAGGTGTCGGTACCGGCCGCGTCGAAGCGGAGCGCGACGGTGTTGATCAGCGAGCCGAGCACCTCCTCCAGCTCGGGCAGCGGGCGGACCGCGAACGGGCTGAGCACCGCGAGGTCGGTGCGACCGGTGTAGCGGTGCAGCACGCCACCGAGCGCGGCCAGCACCGCCATGTAGAGGCTGGCACCCTCCTGCGCGGCCCAGCGCTCGGTGGTGCGGACCAGCTCGGCGTTGAGCCGGCGGGCGATCCGGCGGCCGGCGGTGTCGTGCGGGTCGGGGTGCGGGCGGTCGCCCGGCAGGTGCTGGTCGGCGTCGAGCCCGCGCAGCCGCTCGCCCCAGCGCAGCGCGCCGTCGCGGGCGGCCGCGTTGGCGCGCTCCTCCCACCGGGCGATGTCGGAGGACTGCAGGTCCGGCTCGGCGAGTTCGCCACCCTGGTAGGCGCGGCCGAGCTCGGCCAGCAGCAGTCCGGCGGCCCAGCCGTCCATCGCGGCGTGGTGGACGGTGATCAGCAGCTCGTGCCGGTCGGCCGCGGTGCGCACGGCGAGGGCACGCAGCAGTCGGCCCCCGGCGAGGTCCAGCGGCCGGGCGGCCTCGGCGCGCAGCGCGGCATCCAGCTCCTCCTCGCCGGCGCCGGTGAGGTCGAGCAGCGGGACGTCGACGGGGTACGGCGGGCGGATCTCGGCGGCCACGTCGCCGTCGCGGCCGGTGAGCGCGGTGCGCAGCACCTCGTGCCGGCGGACCACCTCGCTCAGTGCCCGGCCGAGGGCGGACCGGTCCAGCGTGCCGACGGCGCGGATGCGCAGCGGCACGTTGTAGAGCGGGGTGCCGGGCTGGACGGACTCGTGCAGCCAGAGCTCGCGCTGGAAGCCGGTGGGGCGGGCGGGCAGCGCGGCCTCCCGCACGGGCGGGGCCACGGAGGGGCGGCCGCCGCCGCCGTTGGCGACCCGTACGGCGAGCGCGGCGACGGTCGGCGCGGCGAAGAACTCGGCCAGCGGGACGCGGGTGCCGTACGCGCGCTCGATCCGGGCGAGCAGTCCGGCGGCGAGCAGCGAGTGCCCGCCGAGGTCGAGGAAGACGTCGTGCACGCCGACCTGCGGGACTCCGAGCAGCTGCTGCCAGAGTTCGGCGATCCCGGTCTCGACCCGGGTGCGGGGCGCGACGAACAGCTCCTCGCCGCCCCGGCTCCGGGCGACGGGCGGCAGCGCCCTGCGGTCGGTCTTGCCGTTGGGCGTCAGCGGCAGCCGGTCGAGCACGCCGACGGCCAACGGCACCATGTAACCCGGCAACGCGGCGGCGCAGTGGGCGCGCAGCTCGGCCGCGCTCGGCTCGGCGGCGCCGGGCCCGGGCTGGACGAAGGCGGCCAGGTAGGCGCCGGCCTCGTCGTGCTGGACGACGGCGGCGGCGGTCTCGACGGAGGGATGGGTGGCGAGCACCGCCTCGATCTCGCCCAGTTCGACCCGGAAGCCGCGCACCTTCACCTGGTGGTCGGCGCGGCCGTGGTACTCCAGCTCGCCGCCCGGCAGCCGGCGCACCAGGTCCCCGGTGCGGTAGCAGCGCTCGCCGTCCACGGTGAGGAACCGTTCCTCGGTGAGGTCCGGGCGGCCGTGGTAGCCGCGGGCGAGGCCCTCGCCGGAGAGGTACAGCTCGCCGATGCCGCCGTCCGGAACGGCGGTGCGCCGCTCGTCGAGCACATGGCCGGTGGTGCCGGGCAGCGGGCTGCCGATCAGCGGCTCGCCGCTCCCGCCCCGGCGGACCAGCGACCAGGTGGAGTAGACGGTGTCCTCGGTCGGCCCGTAGAGGTTGTACAGCCGCTCGACCTGCGGTTCCCCGTACACCTGGTCGGCCAGCCGGCGCGGCAGCGCCTCGCCCGCCAGGTTGACCACGCGGACGCCGCCCGGCAGGCCCCTGCCGCCGGGAGGGCCGTCCGCGCGCAGCAGCGCCGCCATGGCGCTCGGCACGGTGTTGACCAGGGTCACCTCGTCGCGAGCGGGCAGTTCGGGCAGCGCGAGGACGTTCTCGGCGACCACGACCGTGCCGCCGACGGCGAGCGGGAAGAACACCTCGTAGACCGAGATGTCGAAGCAGACCGAGGTGCCGAACAGCACGCCGGCGACGTCGGCCGGGCCGTAGGTCCGCGCGGCCCAGCGGAGCATCGCGTTGACGCCGCGCTGGGTGACCGCGACGCCCTTGGGCCGGCCGGTGGAGCCGGAGGTGTAGAGGACGTAGGCGAGGGCGTCGGCGCCGCCGCCCGGGGCGAGCGGCGCGCGGGGGCTCTCGGCGTCGGTGTACAGCAGGGTCGCGCCCGAACCGGCCAGCAGGTGCTCGTGCGCGCGGTCGGTGAGGACGACGGGCGCCTGCGCGTCGCCGATCACCAGCTCCAGCCGGTCCTGCGGGTAGGCCGGGTCGAGCGGCACGTACGCACCACCCGCGCGCAGGACCGCCAGTAGCGCGATCACGAGGTCCGCCGTCCGCGGGAGGCAGATCGCCACCAGGGTCTCGGCGCGCACGCCGGCGGCCGCCAGTCGGCCGGCCAACGCGTCGACGGCGGAGGAAAGTTCACGGTAGGTCAGACGGCGGTCGCCGTCGATCACCGCCGTGGCCCCGGGTGTCCGGCCGGCCTGTGCGTCGACCAGATCGGCCAGCGATGCCGTCGGATCCGGTGGAGGAAGTTCCGTCGAACTCATCAACTCTCCTGAGGGATGGCCCTGCGCCGACTTGTGGTCGGCTGGAAATGGGCGGTGTGCCCTCGGAGATGGTGGGGTAAAGGCCCACCGGATGACCAGCATATTCCGCCACTCGTTCGATATGCCGGAAAGGTCACCTGCCCATCACCACAGAGCGGTACGACGATGTGACGGTTCGTCGACGATTTCCTGCGGATTGTCGAGGCCCGTGACAAGGGACGCGCGCTGCCGATACGGTTTTCGTACCAGCCGACGTGGCGTCAGCTCCGAGGGGCGTACGGGCGCTTCGGCGCCAGCACCCTTGACCTGACCTTGTCATTTGCTCGGACGGCGACCCGGGCAGCGACCCTGCCGGCGACCGCCACGCGCGGCTCGTTCGCCCCGCTCCGACTCCGGCCCCGACTCCCACATGGCAGGCCTCGTCGTCACGGACCGCACACGGCTCACGTCGGCCCCCGCGCCCCGCGGGCGTCCCACCCCGACACCGACACCGACACCGGAGGATTCCCGGAGGACCCGGGCACCCGCCACCCGGCGGAGCGCCAGAGCGACGGGCGGAGACGACGGGCCGGGGCGAGGACACCCGCGCGAGGGGTGAGAATGGACGCCATGTCCCGACGCCGCCCCGCGCCCCGCGCCGCCTCCCCCGCACCCCGCCTGCTGCCCTCCTCGCCCTGCCCCTGCGGCCTGCCCGCCGCCTACGGCGACTGCTGCGGCCGCTACCACCGGGGCCTGACCGCGGCGCCGACCGCGGAGGCCCTGATGCGCTCGCGCTTCAGCGCCTTCGCCGCCCACGACGAGGCGTACCTGCTCCGCTCCTGGCACCCCGACACCCGGCCGGACTCGGTCGACTTCGACCCCGCGCTGCGCTGGACCCGGCTGGAGGTGCTCTCCACCACCGACGGCGGCCGCTTCCACGCCGAGGGCACCGTCGCCTTCCGCGCCCACTACACCGAGGGCCGCGAGCAGGGGATCCTCACCGAGCACAGCCGATTCGTCCGCCACGAGGGCGCCTGGGTCTACCTGGACGCCCTCGCGCTGGACCGACCCGACCCGACCCGACCCGACCTGACCTGACCTGACCTGACCGGGACGGCCGGGGCCCCGTACCCACAGGGACACGCGGACGGGCGGCACCCGGCCGGGAACGGCAGGAGTCGAACAGGACGGGGCCCACCCGCCGCAGCGCCGTACGCTGGTACCCGGGGCCCCTCACGTCGACGAGCGCGAGGGGCCCCGCCCGGCGGTACGGCCCGGGCAGCGGCGCCGGACGTGTCCACCCGGCCCCGTCCATGCCCGCCGGGCACCCTCCGGGTCCTCCCCACCGGCCCGGCACCGGCCGTGGTCGCAGGCTCCCCCTCCGCAGGCCGGTCGCCTCCTCGCCGCGGGCGCCGGCCGACGCCCACGGCCGACGGGCTACAGGTAGTCGTCCAGCCGGGCGAGGGCGAAGCCCTGCGAGGTGACCTCGTTCACGACCCTGCGGAGCAGGTCGGGCATGGTGCCCGGCCACAGGTCGGCGCCCCGGAAGTGGGTGAGGATGATGTCGCCCGAGTGCAGCCGCTGGTCGTCGTAGCGGTACTCCATGTGGTCGGGGAAGGCCTCCTCGTTCCAGAGCGGCACCGCCTCGATGCCGCAGGAGCCGGCGGCCCGCAGGGTGTCGTCGTTGTACTCGCCGTACGGGGGCCGGAACAGCCGGGGGCGGGTGCCGATCTGCTCCTCCAGCCGGTCCTGCTGGCGACAGATCTCGTCCCGCTGCTGCTCGTAGCCGAGCACCTTGAGGTTGCGGTGGTTGATGGTGTGGTTGTTCACGGCGTCGCCCTGGGCGGCGAGGTCGCGGAAGTAGCCGTAGTCCTCGCGCGCGAGGTAGTCGGCGACGAAGGCGCTGAGCGGGACCCCGAGCTCCGCCGCCATCCGGGAGAACTCCCGGTCCTTCTCGGCACCGTCGTCGACGGTCAGGAAGACGATCTTCTCGTCGGTCGGGACGCGGTAGACCACCGGCGGGCGCCCGTCCTGGAGCTTCACCCCCTGCACCGGCGTCAGCTCCGGCTTGGACACCGGCCGCTGGGGCGCCTTCAGGGGCAGCCGGTCCACGCCCCAGCGGTGCGCGGTCTCCAGCGCCGCTCGGGCGGCCGTCTCCCGGCGGGCCACCGCCTCGCTGCTGCTCTCCTCCTCCGACCGGGCCAGGCCCGGCAGTGCCAGCGGTACGGCCGGGGGCCGGGGCGCACCCCGGTCGGCGGTGGAGCCGGCGGAGCCCGCGTCCGCCTCCGCGGGCGCGGCGCTCCTGCCGGCCCGCGAGGACGGTGCCTGCCGCCCGATCGGTGCGGCGCAGCCGGCGACCACCGCCGACAGGCAGACCACTGCCACGAGGCCGCTCCTGGCCCGGTGGCTTCCCCTCAGTCCCCCAATAATACGATGATCTGATGGTGTGTCCATGGAGCACTGCTCCCCCGACACGCCCATCGGCCAATCCCCCGTCACCCGCCCGGCCCACCGCCCCCGGGCACCCGCGTGCCGCCGGGACCCTCGCCGGGCGCGGCCCGGGCGGCCCGCCGGTCCTCGTCAGCGGACGACGTCGAAGACGTTCAGCTGCAGGCCGTTGGCGTACACCGCGTGCTCGACCAGCTTCAGCTTCTGCGCGTCCTTGTCCGTGCTGCTGAACAGCCGCTTGCCCGCGCCGAGCAGCAGCGGATAGACGAGCAGGTGGTACCGGTCGATCAGGCCGGCATCCGAAAGAGCGTGGTTCAGCGAGGCGCTGCCGTGGACGATGATGGGGCCGCCCTCGGTGTCCTTGAGGGCGGCGACCTCGTCGAGGGAGCGCAGGATCGTGGTCTCGCCCCAGTTCGGGACGAGCTCGTCCTCGGTGAGGGTGGTGGAGACGACGTACTTCGGCAGGGACCTGTAGTGGGCGAACTCGGCCATGTCCGGCCACACCGGGCTGAACGCCTGGTAGCTGACCCGGCCCAGCAGGACCGCGGTGGACTCCTGCTGCTCCCGCCCCTTGATGTCGAACGCCTCGGGGAGGAACTCGACGTCCTTGAAGGTCCAGCCGGAGTTGCGGTAGCCGGGCTCGCCGCCGGGGCCCTCCACCACCCCGTCGAGCGAGATGAACGCGGTGCTGATCAGGGTGCGCATGAGTCTTTCCTTGCTGTCTCGTGTCGGTCTTCGACTGCTTGCGGGCGGTGCGGAGCCGCCGGGGACGTGTCTGCGGCCGTCAGGCCAGGAGACCGCTCAGCCACTGCTGCCAGGCGGCCTCGGCCCCGTCCGTGTCCGGTCCGAACAGGTGGTGGAACATGAGCACCACGCCGGAGCCGTGGTGGAAGGTGTAGATCCCGTCGGCGGTACGGATCCCGACGCGCTCGTCGTCCGCCCAGACCACGTCACCGTCCAGCGGCGCCAGGCCGGCCGGCTCCGCGTGCGCCCGGGCGCCCACGACGGCCGGGACCGAAAGGGACAGTCCCCGGAGGACGACCGCCCCCACCTCCCGCGGAGCCCGCCCGTGCGGCAGCGCCATGGCGAAGACGGGAACACCGGCACGACCGGGGAAGTGGGCCAGGTACTCGTGGAGCGTGTGGAGGTGGAAGGGCCAGCCGCGGCGCAGGGCGTCGTACTCGTCCTGCCAGTCGTCGCCGAGCAGGCCGCTGTGGACGACACGGAGCACGGTGCTGCCCCGGCTCCTTCCCTCGATCAGGTACTCGAAGGCCATGAACCGGCCGTCCTCGCCGGGGGCCGTGCGGGTCGCGAAGCGCTTGCCGGGCTCGTAGGCGGTGACCACCGCCTCCTCCCGGTGGCCCGCGGTGGCCATGGCGGCGACGCCGCCCTCACGCGGCTCCACCTCGTTGCGGCCCATGAACCAGGAGTCGATCCCCGGCCCGGTCGCGATCGCCTCCCAGACCTGTTCCGGGCTCGCCGGCAGAGTCGTCTCCAGTTCGATCTCGAACGGGTGCGTCATGGTCGGTCGTCCTGTCCTGCTGCGGGGTCGTATGGGTCTGCCTGCCCGGCGGGCGACCGCGGGCCGGCCGTGTTCCCCGGGGCACCGGGGGTGGAGGCGGGGATCTGGTGGAGCCCGACGACCACGCGGCTGCGCCGGCCTCCCGGGGCGGACTCGTCGTGGTAGCGGCCGACGAGGGCTGCCACCGCCTGGGCCAGTTCGTCCGCGAAGGCGGCCCGGTCGGCCGCGGAGGCGAAGCGCACCTCGGCGTCGATGCCGAAGGTCGCGACCCGCTGCCCCTCCCTGGCGGCACCGCCGAGCAGCACCCCGACCTCCTGCACCAGTCGGGCTCCCAGCGCCAGCAGCCAGCGGGCGGAGAGCTGGTCGGGAGACCTGGCGGGATCGGGGCTGACGGCGGCCAGGGCGCTGGGGGAGATCACATAGGAGGCGGCGGTGGCGCGGTACACCCGCTCGGTGACGTTGCCCTTGCGTCGTTCCTCGGCGAGCTCGACCAGCCCGTGACGCTCCAGCTCCTTCAGGTGGTAGTTGACCTTCTGCCGGGGCAGCCCCAGGCGGACGGCCAGCATGGCGGCCGAGCCGGGCTCGGCCAGGGCGGCGAGGACCCGGGACCGCATCGGGTCCAGGGCCGCCTCCGCTGCGGCGGGTTCTTCGATCACGGCGACGTCCAGCACGCCTCCAGGATCCATCCGACAGAACTTCTTGTCAAGACAAAATCATTTGTCGGCGCCCGCGACCGGCGAATCGCGAGTCGGGCCGGTCGGCCCGGCAGGCCGCTCACCTCGGAAAACCGTTCGCCGCGGGCACGGAACGACACCGAGAATGCACGGATGGAGCTCACCACTGCGCGGACACCCGCCCTCTGGACCACCGCCCGAGCCGACGTGGGCTCGGCGGAGGCGCTGGCACTGCTGCGCGAGTACTACACCGACGTCGCCAATCGGTACTACCGGCTGCACCTGGGCCGGGACGGCACCGCCGAGGAGATCGAGTCCGGCCTGGCCGACTCCCCGAGCGACGACCTCGCCGGGCCGACCGGCCTCTTCCTGCTCGGCCGCCACGGCGGCGTACCGCAGGCCTGCGCCGGCCTTCGGCTGATCGAGGCCGGCACGGTGGAGCTGACCAGGGTCTTCGTCCGGCCCGAGGTGCGCGGCACCGGCGGCGGCGGGCACCTGCTCGCCGCGGTGGACGAGGCCGCCCGCGCGCTCGGCGCCGAGCGCGTCGTGCTGGACACCCGGCTCGACCTGGTCGAGGCCCGCGCGCTCTACACCCGGCACGGCTACCGCGAGATACCGGCGTACAACAGCGGGCCGTACGCCCAGGTCTGGTACGGCAAGGACCTCACCGAGCAGGCCACCGAGAGCAGTTGAGCCCGGGCCCGGCGCGGCGGCCAGGCGGGTGGGCGTCGGTGCGGCCGATCGCGGGGGCCGGACCGCGACCGTGCGGAGCGCGCGGGCAGGCACTGCGCGCCGGCGACCGGGGCTCCAGGCCGTGCCCTCGCCCCCGCCCGAAAGTCGCGTGGCGGGCGGGGGTGAGAACATGAGGAACGGCCGCCGGACCTGGCCAGGTACTCCGACGGCCGTGGCCCCGTCCGTCAGGGGGCGGGGCACTTCGAACGCTATGACAGCCCGCAGCCGCTCGGCTACCACGGTGGGCCGTCCGGGGGACGCCGCGTGTCGCGCGGCATCCCGGACCGTCCGACCGACCCGCTACGATCCGTGCTCGAAAGGTCGCTCCGCGGCACCGGCCGCCCCGGTGCCGCACCCGGGACACGACACGAAAAGCGGTGATCACCCTGGCCAGGCCACGCTCCGGCCTCGTCGCCCTGGCACTCGCCACGGCGGTGCTCGGCGCCACGGTGCCGGCCGGCGCCGCCCCGGCGGACGCCCCGGTACCGGCCGGCGCCGGTGACCCGGTGTTCCCCCTGCTCGGGAACGCGGGCTACGACGTGCTCGGCTACGACCTCGACCTCCGCTACCGCCCCGACACCCGCACCGTGGACGGCACCGCCGTCCTGACCGCCCGCGCGCTCGCCGCGCTGCCGAGCCTGGAACTGGACGCACTCGGCCTCGACGTGCACGCCGTCCGGGTCGACGGCCGGCCGGCCGCGTTCCGGGCGCACGACGAGAAGCTGACCGTCGTCCCGGCCCGGGCGGTGCGCCGCGGCGCCGCCGTGCGGGTGACGGTCGACTATTCGGCCGACCCCGCGGCGAAGCTGCCGCACACCGGCTGGGTGCCCACCGCCGACGGCTTCGCGGTGGCCGGCCAGCCCGACGGCGCGCACACGGTGTTCCCGTGCAACGACCACCCGAGCGACAAGGCCCGCTTCACCATCGCCGTCACCGCGCCGGACGGCCTGCTCGGGGTGGCCAACGGCCGCCTCACCGCCACCGAGCGGCGCGACGGCGGACAGACCACCCGCCGGTACGACGCCCGCGAGCCGATGGCCACCGAGCTGGTGCAGGTGTCGGTCGGCGACTACACGGTGCGCGAGCGCACCGGCCCGGGCGGGCTGCCGCTGCGGGACGTCGTCCCGACCGCACGCGCCGCCGATCTGGAACCGGCCCTCGCACTCACCCCCGCCCAGCTGGAATGGGCCGAACAGCACCTCGGGCCGTTCCCGTTCGAGACGCACGGGCTGCTTCCCGCCGACACCGACGACCCGGCCGCCTTCGACTTCACCGGACTGGAGACGCAGACCCTGACGCTCTACAAGCCGAACTTCCTGCGTCAACCCGAGCCCGTGATCGGCTCGCACATGATGCACGAACTCGTGCACTCGTGGTTCGGCGACAGCGTCTCGCCGCACACCTGGGCGGACCTCTGGCTGAACGAGGGTCACGCCGACTTCTACGGCCTGATGTACCGGTACGAGCGCGGCTGGCCGGACACGGGCGGGTTCGCCACCCTCGCCGACCGGATGCGCGACGTGTACGCCAAGGGCGACCAGTGGCGCCACGACTCCGGGCCGGTCGCCTCGCCGACCGCCGCCGACCTCTTCGACAGCCAGCGGTACACCGGCGGCGCGCTGGTGCTGTTCGCCCTGCGCGAGCGGGTCGGCGCGGCCGTCTTCGACCGGATCGAGCGGACGTTCCTGCAACAGCACCGGGGCGGCACGGCCACCACCGCGGACTACATCCGCACCGCCTCGGAGGTGTCCGGCCAGGATCTCTCCGGCTTCCTCACCGAGTGGCTCTACGGTGACCGGACCCCGGCCATGCCGGGCCACCCGGACTGGACCGTCACACCGGTCACCCGCTCCGACCGCGCGACCGGGCTGCTCACCCCCGCACCGCACGGCACCGGGACGCTCTGAATCCGCACCCACGCGGCGACCACCGGGCCCGTGCCGTCCGCCGGTGCCCGCGGTGCCCGGTGGCACTCCCGGTGGCCCTGGGGCCCGCACTGCCCCGCCGTACGCCCGGCGCGCCGGTCCGGTGCGCTCGGGCGCCCGGTACGCGCCCCTGTACGGCGGGGCAGTGCGGGCGCATCGTGGTCTCACGGCCCGCCCGCCGCCCGGCCGAGTTCCGGCCGGCTCGCGGGCCGTCCAACGTCCACGCGGAGACCGGCCCGGCCGACCCGCCCGGACGGCCGGCAGCACCCCGCCCCCCCTGCCCGCGACACGCCGCTGGAAAATGAGTGCCCTCGGCAGGCAACCCGGACGGGCTCCCATCGCGTTCAGCAGCCGTGAGAAGGACAACGACACGGCCGCCACGGCCGGCGACGACGGCAGGAACGGCGGGAGCACCATGGCGGGGGCGGCACGATGAGGGAAGCGACGCCGGACTTCGAGGAGTTCGTCGCCACCCGCAGCCCGCGATTGCTGCGCATGGCATGGCTGCTGACCGGCGATCCGCATCTCGCCGAGGACCTGCTGCAGACGGCGCTCGCCAAGGTCTGGCCCCGGTGGGAGAAGATCTCCATCGACCGGCCGGAGGCGTACGTCCGGCGGGTACTGGTGAACTCGCACGTCTCCTGGTGGCGGCGCCGCTGGCACGGGGAGCTGCCGCACGGCGAACTGCCGGAGCATCCGACGGGCTCGGACCCGTTCGAGGAGCTGGTGGTCGGCCAGGTGGTGGCCGCCGCCGTCCGGGCGCTCCCGCCGCGCCAGCGCGCGGTGGTCGTCCTGCGCTACTTCGAGGACCTGAGTGTCGAGGAGACCGCCGAGGCGCTCGGCTGCACGACGGGCACGGTCAAGAGCCAGACGCACCGGGCACTGCAGGCCCTGCGCGGCAAGCTGCCCGCCCGGGAGCTGCTGCTGGACGGGGGACGCCGTGACCTGGTCTGACTTCGACCGCACCGGTGCCGACCGCCCCGGGCTCGGCGACGGCGACGGCGACCGCCCCTGGCTGGCCGACGCCGAGGTGGAGGACGAGCTGCGCGTGCTGTTGCAGCGGGCCGCCCCGGACCTCCCCGCGCCCGCGGACCGGATGGACCGGGTCCGCGAGCGCGCCGGCCGCACCCGGCGCCGGCGCCGGGTGGCCGGCCTCGGGGCCGGGCTGACCGGCGGCCTGGTCGCCGCGGTGATGGCCGCCGCTCCGGCCACCGCGCCCGCGCCGTCGAACACCGTCCTGCACCCCGCGACCGGCGGACCGACCTCGGTGGCGCCGGTCGCCGAGGCACCGTCACCGAGCCCGTCACCAGCAGCCGCGAGCAGCCCGAGCGTCTCGCCGAGCAGCGTTCCGAGTTCCCGCGACGGCACGCAGGCCGTGCTGTACCCGGAGCTCGGCAGGGTGATTCTCGACGTCCCACGGGGCTGGTCCACGCTGATCATGCCGACCGGCAGAGCGCCGAAGAGCACCGGGTACACGGCCAACAAGCCGCTGTCGGCCGCCCCCTACTGCCCGCCCTGGCAGAGCGACTGTGCGCCCCTCGAGGCGTTGGACACCGACACCGTGCTGGTCGCCGTGACCGTGCTCGACGATCCGGGCCACGTCCAGAAGCTGGCCGGAAAAGCGCCCGCGGCCGAGGACACCGCGCTCGACAAGGACTGCGGCCTGCGCGGCGGCACCCGCCAGCTCACCGGCCACCGGACCGTCACCGTGGGCGGCACGGCGGCGGTCGTCCAGCTGACCGCCTGCCTGAACCGCCCCTCCGCCCGGACGGTGGAGCTGGTCCAACGAGTCGTCGACTCGGTCCGCACCACGGGCGGCGCCTCCATCGTCGCCACCGGCAGCTCGCTCGACTGAGCGCTCCCCCCTCGCCTCCCCTGCGTCCCGAAGGCGGTCCCGCCATGGCCCTGTTCCGTCGGATCCTCGTCGGCCTGGTGCTCTTCCTGCTGGGCTGTAGGCCCACCGCACCGACCCCGGCCTCCGCTCCCCCCACCTCGGTACCGACCCCCCGGGAGTGCCGCCCGCCGTCCCAGCGGGCGTGCGCCCGGCGCCGCCCGCACAAGGGCGACCGGCCCCGGCGGAGCTGCCGCCTCGCCTCCCCGCCCCCGCACCGGGGCTGCTCGGGGTGATCCCGCGGCCGGGACGGGCCGTCGCGCGCCGCGTGAAGGCGCCGCGGCACCGGGCGCCGGCTGGGGAGACCGGAGGCATCCGGGCAACAGCGTGGGCCCGGCCGGGAAGACCGACCGGGCCCGGCGCAGGCGGTGGTCAGTAGCGCAGGACGGCAGCGATCCGGTCCCGGCCCGCGAGCTCGCCGGCCGGGACGAACTGCACCTTGGCGCCGGTGTCCAGGGCACGCTCGACGATCTCGTCGACCATGTCGTCGCGTACGTCCGGCTCGCCGGCGGCGGCGGGCACCAGGTGGCTGTCGGTGACCCGCACCGGCTCCCAGTAGTCCTCCTCGACCGCCACCAGGGCGGCCCGGCCCGCGCTCACGCTCTGCCAGACCTCGTCGATGCCGGCGGCGAGCGCCTTGACGCTCTGGGCCGAGTCGAACCGGGCGTGCAGTTCGGCGACGGCCTGCTGCTCCTGCTGTGCGACGGTGGGGCGGACGGCCTCCGCGACGGCGGCGGCCGCGGCGTGGCCGAGGCCGCCGCGCGCCACCTGGGCGGCGGCCCGCTTCACGGCGGTGCCGACCTCGTCCAGCAGCGCGAGCGCGGCGGCCTCGCCGAGCACGTACAGCGGGCGCCCGTCGGCCTCCAGCACGGCGGCCAGCGCGGTGTCCGCGTCACGCAGGAAGCGGCGGGTCTCCTCGTCGCGGAAGGTGCTCGGGACGTCACCGATCCGCTCCTTGCGCTCGACGTCCCAGTCCGGGCCGACCTGGTTCAGCGGGAAGGCGCCCCCGGTGTGCTCCACCAGCCGCGGCCCCGTCCCGCTGAACAGCGCGACCCGGTCGGCGGCGACCGTCAGCACCCAGTAGGGCGCACCGGCGGTGTAGGCGGAGACCAGGTTGCGGGTCAGGAAGGTCTCGGAGAACACCACCCGGGCGGCGACGGTTCGCGGCAGCGACCAGACCTGGTGCTCGCCGGGCGCCGCGAAGATCACCAGACCGTCCTCGGCGTGCACCAGGTCGACCTCTCGCACGGCCCGGTCCAGCTGATCGACCACGTCCAGCCGGTCCGCCCGGGAGACGGCCTCGTCCGCGTGCAGCCGGTTCTTGGCCTCCGCGATCAGGTTGCGCAGGCGCACCGGGTCCTGCGTGTTGTCGGGCTCGCTGCGGTGGGTCGGCAGCAGGACGGAGACGGCCGGGTAGCGCCGGTGGCGGCGCAGTTCGGCGAGGACGTCAGGCGTGAGCTCGGCTGCGTGCATTCGGATGCCCTTCTTGTCGCGGTTGCCTCGACATGCTCGGCAGGATCAGATTCTCTTATGGTTTGCCAGCTTTGCCGGATTTGCCTCCCCACCCCTGCCCATCCAATCGCCCGCTTATACCCACCGCCACCGAAAAGGTGTCCGTATCGGAGGGGGGATCGGGCGCACCGGATCGATGGGGAGGCACGACCGTCGCCCGAGGCGGCATCAGGCCCCTTCGACCGACGGTGACTTCGGTCCCGACGCAGCTCCGTCCCCGCTGCCGGGCGCCGCCGCGCACCGGGGTCCTCGCGACGCGCGGACGGGGGGCGGGCCCGGGCCGCAGGACGAGAAGGAGTGAAGCCGCCGGCCCACCCGTAACCCGGGTGGCGCAGCGTCGTTGGGCGGGGCATGAAGAAGCGCAGCATGCTCGCCGTCGCGTCGCTCGCCGTGGGTGTCGTGGCCTCACTGACCGCTCCCGGCGCGCACGCCGCCACGATCGGCGGACAGGGGGACCTGACCGGCCCGCTCCAGCAGGGCGGCACGCCGAACACGGCGCCGGACGCCCTCCGGGGGCAGGTCGGCGACGCCGGCGGGGTGGTCGGCGAGGCGACGACCCATGTGACCGGTCAGGCGGACGGCCTGGTCGGGCTGCCCTCCTGACGGCAGCCGGGTCCGGCGCCGTCGAGGCGGCCGGGACGGTCGGTCGGGGCCGTCGCGGCGGTCAGCCCAGCGGGGCCCCGAGGTCCTGAGTCCAGTAGAGGCCTGCGGGGCCGGTTGCCACACCGATGCCGACGTCCTTGAAGCCGCAGTCCAGCATGTTGGACTGGTGGATCCCGCCGTCCATCCAGCGCGAGACCACGGTGCCGGGCGCGCTCGGCCCCCGGTCGAGGTTCTCGCCCCACTGTGACCAGCGGTAACCGGCCGCCGACAGTCGGGCGTCCGCGCGGGCGCCGTCCGGATTGACGTGGTCGAAGAAGGCGCGGGCCACCATGTCGTCCGTGTGCTTCTGGGCTGCCGCGTGCAGCTTGGGGTCGATCCGCAGCGGGGCGCAGCCGGCCTTGGCGCGTTCGGTGTTGACGAGGTCCACCAGCTGGCGCTCCAGGCTGGGCGGCGTGGCCGGGCGTGCAGTGGCCGGTGCGGGCGGCGACGTGACGGCCACCGGCGACTCGGCGGGGACCGGGGTCGGCGCGGCCGTCACGGGCGGTGCGGCCGCGGTCTCGCCGACGGGCGTCACCGGCAGCGGCTGCGCGGGTGCCGCGGGCGCGGGCAGGGTGTCGGGCGCGGCGGTCGGGGTGGTGGTCGGTTCGGGTGCTGCCTGCTCGGGCCGGGGGTGGTGCGGCCAGACCAGGGCGAGGGTGGCGACGGCCAGCACGGCGGCCGTGCCACTCGCGGCGGCGGTCCGGCGCCGGAACGGGCCGAACCGGCCACCGGACCCGCCGACGCCGCTCCCCGATCCACCGGGCGGGCCGGTCGGCGAGCCGGAGGTGGCCGCAGCGGCCGCGGCCTGGAGCTGAAGCCCGGTGGGCGAGTCCAGCGGGATCGGCACCAGCGCCAGGCCGGCCAGCAGGCCCTCGGCGGGGAAGAGGTCGCGGCCGAGCCCGTCGCAACCGGCGCAGCCCCGGATGTGCCGGGCGATGCGCTTGCGCCAGACCGAGTCCGGAGTGCCGTCCCAGCCTCCGGTCAGCTCGACCAGCTCCGGGCAGCGCGGGTAGGCGGTGAGCGCCCGGACCACCACCCGGCCCGCCTCCAGCTGCTTCTTCATCCGCTGGACCCGGACCGCCGTGTGCTGCGGCGTCAGGTCGAGCGCCTCGGCGAGCTCGGCCCGGGTGAGTTCGCCACAGGCCTCCAGCCACCAGAGCGCGAGCAGTTCCCGGTCGTCCGGGTCCAGCCAGCGGGTGGCCTCGGCGACCTCTCGACGCTGGCCGGAGAGGCCGAGCCGCAGGATGGTGAGGTCGGTGAAGTCGGCCCGCGGGTCGGCGAGCTCCCAGGCCTCGTCGAGGCCGCCGACGGTGCTCTGCTGCTGGCCGGTGAAACGTCGGCGGACCTGGTTCATGGTGATCGCGACCAGCCACGACCGGAACGACTCCGGGTCGCGCAGCCCGTCCAGACCGTCCAGCGCGCGGATCATGGTCTCCTGGGCGACGTCGTCGACGTCGGCATGGCCGTTCAGCGCACGGCCGGCGACGTTGTAGACCAGCGGCAGCCAGGCAGCGACCAGCGCCTCCTGGGCCTGCCGGTCGCCCGCCTGGGCCGCCAGCACCAGGGTCGTCCCGGTCCTGCTCTGCACGTCAACGTTCATGGGTCCGCACTCCGTCTTGCCGTCATCCGTCCGCCGTTGCCTCCTCGGAGACCTCGGGGGACTGCTCAGATAACAACAATGTGCGCGGATTCGGAAACCGGAGGTCGCCCGGGGGGCTCGACCGGGGGGCGACCGGGGGCCGGCGATCAGGACGGGGAGGCGAAGACCTGGGTCCACCAGGGGCCGCCGGAACCGGTCTTCACACCGACGCCGATCTCCTTGAAGGAGCAGTTCAGGATGTTGGCACGGTGGCCGGGGCTGTTCATCCAGGCGTCCATCACCGCGGCCGGGTCCTTCTGGCCCCGGGCGATGTTCTCGCCCCAGCTGCTCCAGCGGTAGCCGGTGGCCTCGATCCGGTAGTCGGCGTGCCGGCCCTCGGGGCTGGCGTGGTCGAAGTAGTTGCGGGCGGCCATGTCCTCGCTGTGGCCCTGGGCGGCGGTGGCCAGCCGGGAGTCGGCGGTGAGCGGCCCGCAGCCGTGCTGGGCACGCTGGGCGTTGACCAGGTCCACGACCTGCTGGGCGTACTGGGCCGCGGTGCCACCGGCGGCGGTGCCGCTCGCCGGAGCGGCGGTGGTCCGGCCCGGGGACGCGGAGGTGCCCGTCGAGGCCTTCGGGGAGGTGCTCGGAGTGGCGCCGGAGGTCGGCTTGGCGCTCGCCGTGGCGCTCGCCGTGGCCGGGCCGGACGCGGTCGCGGTGGAGGGGCCGGCCGAGGGGCCCTGTCCCGCCGTGGTCGAGGAGGCGGGCGCCGGGACGTCGGTGGCGGCGTGGGCCGGGTCGCCGGCGGACGGGCTGTCGGTGGGCGCGGGCAGCGGCTCCGGGGCGACACCACCGGCGCCGGGGACCTGTATCCCGTCGTGGTCCCCGGCCTCCGCCGCGATCTGCGGGTCGAGGGCCACCGTCCGCTGCCCGTCCCGGTCGCCGTACACGAGGTAACCGGCGCCGCCGAGCGCGGCGAGGACTCCGGTGCCCGCCACCGCGGCGGCCACGGCCAGCACCGGGCCGACGCCGCGCCGGCGACGGCCACGACGGCCGCGACCCCGGTGCCGGTCGGGGGCGCGGCGCCCCCCGCCAGCCGCCCCCGCTGGCCC
>NZ_JBFAJO010000038.1:0-84946 GCF_040655255.1 Kitasatospora sp. NPDC050463 | reverse complement strand
CGAAGCGGTCGCCATCGCGCCCCACTACAGGACCGCCCCGACCAACCCTCCGACCAAGGTTCCCCGAGCCTGGAATCACTAAGTCACTGGTATTGCGCCTAGGCGGCACGTCGGCGGCTTCCTCCAAGCCGAGCCGGACGCTGTCCGCGCCTGCCTTGAGGCAGGCGCGGATCTTCTTTGCCTCGTGGACGACCGGCCTCGGGGCCGTGTCGTCGGCTCCGTCCACGGGGTAGGTCCGGGCGCCGGCCCTGCCCTGGTCGCCGTCGGTGGCGATGGGCGAGTTCCTCAAGGAGTTCGACGCTCTCGCGGACGGCCAGGCCGGCGGAACAACCTCGCTCGACCGGCCCCGCAGTCCGCAATTGGTCCAGACCTATTGACGCGCCCTGCCGCCCCACCTACGATCCGGTCCGGCACAGCCCCACATGTCCCCCACCTCACCCAGAGCCGGGCGTCACGCCCCCACGCGTCGTCATGTCCCCGACGCTCGGCGGGAAGGGAGCGCAGCATGTTCCGTCGGAGGCCCCGTACTCCACGTCCGTCGGGCGATTTCCGCCCTGCTCCGGACCCCGGCCGCCTCGAAGGCGACCAGGGCGGGAGCGAGCCGCTCCGCACTCCTCGCCACCGTCGGGCGCCCCTGGAGCGCGCGTCGCAGGTGAGCCGGACCAGCCGCGCCGGGCGCGGACCGACCGTCCTGAGCCGCTCCCTCGCCGGAGTCAGCGCCGCCGCCCTCATCGGTGCCGGGATCGCCGTGGCCGACACCGTCTCGGCCGGGGCCGTCACCACCAACCTGGTGGTCAACTCCGGCTTCGAGAACGGCCTCTCCGACTGGACCTGCTCCGGCGGCTCCGGCGCGGCCGTCGGCGGTCCGGTCCACGCCGGTGCCTCCGCGCTCAAGGCCACGCCGACCGGCCAGGACACCGCGCAGTGCACCCAGACCATCGGCGTGCGGCCCAACTCCCAGTACACGCTGAGCGCCTACGTCCAGGGCAGCTACGTCTACCTGGGGGCCACCGGTACCGGCATCACCGGCACCCCGTCCACCTGGACGCCGAGCAGCGCCTCGTACAGCCAGCTCAGCGTCGGCTTCACCACCGGGGCGAGCACCACCTCGGTGACGATCTACCTGCACGGGTGGTACGGGCAGCCCGCGTTCTACGCGGACGACGTGTCGCTGGCCGGCCCCGGCGGCAGCAGCCCCTCGCCGACCGCCACCACGCCGACGACCGCCCCGCCGACCACCACGCCGCCCACGACCACTCCACCGACGACCACTCCACCGACCAGCACTCCACCGACCACCACTCCGCCGGGCGACAGCTGCCCGACGAAGCCCAAGCCGTCGGGCAAGGTCCTGCAGGGCTACTGGGAGAACTGGGACGGCGCCGCTAACGGCGTCCACCCCGGCATGGGCTGGGTCCCCATCACGGACAGCCGGATCGCCGCGCACGGCTACAACGTCATCAACGCCGCCTTCCCGGTGATCCTCTCGGACGGCACCGTGCTGTGGCAGGACGGCATGGACGCCGGCGTCAAGGTCTCGACCCCCGCCGAGATGTGCCAGGCCAAGGCGGCCGGGGCGACGCTCCTGATGTCGATCGGCGGCGCCGCCGCCGGCATCGACCTGAGCTCCAGCACCGTCGCCGACACGTTCGTGGCGACGGTCGTCCCGATCCTCAAGAAGTACAACTTCGACGGCATCGACATCGACATCGAGACCGGCCTGTCCGGCAGCGGCAACATCAGCACGCTGTCGGCCTCCCAGGCCAACCTGATCCGCATCATCGACGGGGTGCTGGCCCAGATGCCCGCGGGCTTCGGCCTGACGATGGCCCCTGAAACCGCGTACGTCACCGGTGGAAGCGTCACCTACGGGTCGATCTGGGGCTCCTACCTGCCGATCATCAAGAAGTACGTGGACAACGGCCGCCTGTGGTGGCTGAACATGCAGTACTACAACGGCAGCATGTACGGCTGCTCAGGCGACTCCTACCAGGCCGGTACCGTCCAGGGTTTCACCGCGCAGACCACGTGCCTGAACAACGGCCTGGTCGTCCAGGGAACCACGATCAAGGTGCCGTACGACAAGCAGGTGCCCGGCCTGCCGGCCCAGCCCGGCGCGGGCGGTGGCTACATGGCGCCGAGCCTGGTCAGCCAGTCGTGGACCGCCTTCGGCGGCGCGCTGAAGGGGCTCATGGCCTGGTCGGCCAACTGGGACGGCTCGAAGGGCTGGACCTTCGGCGACAACGTCAAGTCCCTCCAGGGGCGTTGATGTCGCGGTGAGGTCCCGCTGATGCTCCGCTGACTCCCGCGCGCCCGGTGCACCGCTTCGCGCCGGGGCCGATCACCGACCGGCACCACCCCTGTGGACGCCCCGAGCCCCGACCGGGGCCCGGGTCGTCCACAGGGGTGCGGGTCGCGGCACCACCTGGCCGCCGGAGGCGGCGGCGCATCGGGGCGGTCAGCCTTCCGAGCGGCGGAGCAGGTAGGTGTCCATGATCCATCCCTTGCGTTCGCGGGCCCGCTCGCGCAGTTCGCGGATCCGTGGGGCGGTCTGCGCGAGGGGGCCGGCGACGAGGATCTCGTCCGGGGTGCCGAGGTAGGCGCCGTAGAAGATCTCCAGGCCCTCGGGGTCGATCTCGGTGAACGCGGCCCGGCCGTCCAGCATCACCACCACGTCGTCCACGTCCTCGGGGAAGCCCACGGCGAGGCGGCGGCCGGTGGTGATCTGCACCGGGCGGCCGACCCGGGTCAGGGTGGTGCGGTGCCGTGCCGCGAGCGCGGAGACGCTGCTGATGCCCGGGATCACCTCGTACTCGAAGGTGACGCCCTCGCGGGCCAGCACCTCGTCGACGACGGCGATGACGCTGTCGTAGAGACTCGGGTCGCCCCAGACCAGGAACGCGCCGGTGTCGTCCGGGCCGAGGTGCTCGGTGACCAGGCGCTCGACCAGGTCGGCCCGGCGGCTGCGCCAGTCGTCCACGGCCGCGCCGTACGCCGGGGTGGTGCGGTCCCGTTCCGCGTCCGGCACCTCGACCACGCGGTGGCCGGGCCGGCCGTGCTCGGTGAGCATCTGCCGGCGCAGCCGGATCAGGTCCTGCCGTTCCTCGTTCTTGTCGAGGATGAAGAAGACGTCGGTGCGGGCGAGTGCCTTGGCCGCCTGCAGGGTGAGGTGGTCGGGATCGCCCGCGCCGATGCCGATGAGGAGGATGTGCTGCATGGCAGTGATTGTGCCGCGCGCCGCCGGGTCCGCGCTCGGGCGGCCGGTACGCCCCGCCGCCCGGGACCGGGGTGGACGCCGGGGCCCGGACGCCGCCCGCGCCACCATCCGTGATCCGGACAATCGCTGACGCGGCGCCGCCGGTGCGCCTAGGGTGGGCGGTGCAGTCGGTTCGCCATGTCCTCCAGTCATGGCGTCGCAAGAGGGAACCCGGTGGGAATCCGGGACTGCCCCGCAGCGGTGAGTGGGAACGACCGCCGTCACGTGCACTGGGCCCAGGCGGGCCCGGGAAGCGACGGCCAGTAGGTGTTCGCCTCGGTCAGAGGTGGACGTGCCCGCGAGTCCGAAGACCTGCCACTGCCCGTGTGCACCCCGCACGCGGTGATCTCGGTGACCTCGAGGGCGGGTCGGCGGAGCGGGCAGGCCCGTCCTGGTGCCGTGCCCCCACTGTCGTACCTCCACGCCGTCGTGCTCTCCCGGGATCGTAGCGCGACTCGCGAAGGAGAGTTCCGTGTCATCGAGTTCCACCACCCCGCAGGCCGCCCGGAAGGCCACTGCGCAAGCCACTGCGCGGGCCACTGTGTACGGCTACCCGAGGCAGGGCGCCGGCCGGGAGCTGAAGAAGGCCGTCGAGGGGTACTGGGCCGGCCGCGTCAGCGCCGCCGCCCTGCACGCCACTGCCGCCGGACTGCGCCGTGAGAACTGGCGCCGGCTGGCCGAGGCGGGCGTCACCGAAGTCCCCACCGGCGACTTCTCGCTCTACGACCACGTGCTGGACACCACGGTCGCGGTCGGTGCGATCCCCGGCCGCCACCGCGCCGCCGTCGAGGCCGACCCGCTGGACGGCTACTTCGCCATGGCCCGCGGCACCCAGGACGTCGCACCGCTGGAGATGACCAAGTGGTTCGACACCAACTACCACTACCTGGTCCCCGAGTTGGGCCCGGACACGGTCTTCGCCGCCGACTCCGCCAAGCCGGTCGCGGAACTGCGCGAGGCCCTCGAACAGGGCCATCGCGGCCGGCCGGTGCTGGTCGGCCCGCTGACCTACCTGCTGCTCGCCAAGCCCGCTCCCGGCGTGGCCGCCGACTTCCAGCCGATCACCCTGCTGGACCGGCTGCTGCCCGTGTACGCCGAACTCCTCGCCGACCTGCGTGCCGCCGGTGCCGAGTGGGTCCAGCTCGACGAGCCGGCCCTGGTCCAGGACCGCACCCCGGCCGAGCTGAACGCCGCCGCCCGCGTGTACCGCGAGCTGGGCTCGCTCACCGACCGCCCCCGGCTGCTGGTCGCCAGCTACTTCGACCGCCTCGGCGAGGCCCTGCCCGTCCTGGCCAAGGCCCCGATCGAGGGCATCGGCCTGGACTTCACCGGCCCGGGCGCCGCCAACCTGGACGACCTCGCGGCCGTCGGCGGCCTGCCCGGCAAGCGCCTGGTCGCGGGCGTGGTGGACGGCCGCAACATCTGGATCAACAACCTGGAGAAGTCGCTCGCCACCCTCGGCACGCTGCTCGGCCTGGCCGACCGGGTCGACGTCGCGCCGTCCTGCTCGCTCCTGCACGTGCCGCTCGACGTCGACGCCGAGCGCGACCTCGATCCGCAGGTCGCCCGCTGGCTCGCCTTCGCCCGCCAGAAGACCACCGAGATCACCACCCTGGCGCGCGGCCTGGCCCACGGCACCGACACCATCGCGGCCCAACTGGCCGCGAACCGGGCCGACCTGGCGTCCCGCGCCGCGTCCGCGCTGACCCGTGACCCGGCCGTGCGCGCCCGCGTCACCGCCACCGCTCCCGAGGACGCCCGCCGCGCCCAGGCCTACCCCGAGCGCGCCGAGGCGCAGCGCGCCCGGCTGAACCTGCCGCTGCTGCCGACCACCACCATCGGTTCCTTCCCGCAGACCACCGAGTTGCGCACCGCCCGCGCCGACCTGCGGGCCGGCCGCATCGACGACGGCACCTACCGGGACCGGATGCGGGCCGAGGTCCGTGAGGTGATCGCCTACCAGGAGAAGGCGGGCATCGACGTCCTGGTCCACGGCGAGCCCGAGCGCAACGACATGGTCCAGTACTTCGCCGAGCAGTTGACCGGCTACCTGGCCACCCGGCACGGCTGGGTGCAGTCCTACGGCACCCGTTACGTCCGCCCGCCGGTGCTGGCCGGCGACATCTCCCGCCCGCACCCGATGACCGTCGACTGGTACCGCTACGCCGCCGATCTGACCGACCGTCCGGTGAAGGGGATGCTTACCGGCCCGGTCACCATGCTCGCCTGGTCCTTCGTCCGGGACGACCAGCCGATCGGCGACACCGCCCGGCAGGTCGCCCTCGCCCTGCGCGACGAGGTGACCGACCTGGAGGCGGCCGGCGCGTCCGTCATCCAGGTCGACGAGCCGGCGCTGCGCGAGACCCTGCCGCTGCGGGTGGCCGACCGGTCCGGCTACCTGGCGTGGGCCACCGAGTCGTTCCGGCTCTCCACCTCCGGCGTCCGTGCCGACACCCAGATCCACACCCACATGTGCTACGCCGAGTTCGGCGCGATCATGACCGCCATCGACGAGCTCGACGCCGACGTGATCTCCCTGGAGGCGGCCCGCTCGCACATGGAGGTCGCCCACGAGCTGGCCGGGGCCGGGTACCCGCGCGAGGTCGGTCCGGGCGTCTACGACATCCACTCGCCCCGGGTGCCGAGCACCGAGGAGGCGGCCTCCCTGCTCCGCGCCGGGCTGGCCGCGATTCCGGCCGAGCGGCTCTGGGTCAACCCCGACTGCGGTCTGAAGACCCGCGGTTGGACGGAGACCCGCGCCTCGCTGGAGCACCTCGTCGAGGCCGCCCGCCTGGTCCGCGCCGAGCTGAAGGGCTGATCGGCTGAAGGGCCGAGTCGCCGATCGGCTCGCCGGGACGGGTGCGACCGCTGCGGCCGCACCCGTCCGACGGCGGGCCGGTCGGGCTGGTCAGGCCGGTCGGGCCGGTCGGGCTGGTCAGGCCGGTCGGGCCGGTTCGGCCGCCAGGTCGCCCGGGGTGGTCCACTCCTCGGCGAGGAGGCCGAGCACGACCTCGTCGCGGTACGCGCCGTACGTCCAGGCGGAGCGGCGCAGGGTGCCTTCGAGGGTGAAGCCGACGCGGGTCGCGGCGGCGATCATCGGCAGGTTCTCGGCGAGGGTGTCGACCTGGAGGCGGTGCAGTCCTCGGACGGTGAAGCCGTAGTGGCACAGCAGGGTGACGACCTCGCGGGCCAGGCCCCGGCCGCGGAACGCCGGGCGCAGGGAGATGCCCAGGTGGGCGGTGCGGTTGTGGGTGTCGATGCCCCACAGCAGGGCCTCGCCGGCCAGCTCGCCCGAGGGGAGGGTGGTGACGGAGAAGCAGGCTGCCTCCTCCGAGGGGGCGGCGACCGCGTACGGGGACTCGGCCGCCCCTGGCGAAACGGGCTGCCAGGGGCGGGAGTCGGCGCGTGAGCGGGTGACGACGTCGTCGTACAGTTCGGCCTGCAGGACGGGTATGTCGGCGTCGTGTCTGGCCCGGAGTGCGATCTTGGTGTTATGTAGCATGTCACATTGCTATCAGCGGTGCGGGTGATCGCACCAGCGGATTGAGGGCTCTGCTCCCCGGGGGTGCCCACTGGGCCCGGGATGCCCGGCTGACCTACCATCAGAGCCTTCGTCCCCGGAGGGTGTTCATGCGTCGGATCGCCGTTGTCGGAGCTGGCCAGGCGGGCCTGCAGCTGGCGCTCGGGCTGCTCGCGGGCGGGTACGAGGTGACACTGGTGGCAGCGCGGACCGCGGCGCAGGTGCGCGGCGGCCCGGTGCTCTCCACCCAGGCGATGTTCGGCCCGGCGCTGCGGATCGAGCGGGCGGCGGGGCTGGACCTGTGGGCCGGGGAGGCACCCGCGGTCTCCTCGGTCCGCTCGGTGCTCGCGGCGCCGCCGGGGGTGCGGGCGCTGGAGTTCACCATGACGCTCGACGAGCCGGCCCAGTCGGTGGACCAGCGGCTGAAGACGGCCCGCTGGCTGGAGCTGGTCGCCGAACGCGGCGGCCGGGTGCAGTACCGCACCCTGGACCGCGCGGGCCTGCGGGAGCTCGCCGAGCGCCACGAGCTGACGGTCGTGGCCGCCGGCCGGGGCGAACTCGCCGGGATCTTCGAGCGGGACGCTCGCCGCTCGCCGCACGACGCGCCGCAGCGGGTGCTGTCCTGCCTCTACGCGCACGGGGTCGGCTCGCCCGATCCGGCGACGGAACCGAGCGCGCGGATGCACGCGCTGCCCGGCCTGGGGGAGTTGTACCTGCAGCCGGCGCTGACCCTGTCGGGGCCGTGCGCGATCCTGCTCTGGGAGGCGGTGCCCGGCGGGCCGCTGGACTGCTTCCCCGACCGCCCGGGCCCCGCCGCCCAGCTGGCCCGGATCCGCGAGGTGCTGGGCGCGTACCTGCCGTGGGAGGCCGAGTTGTGGAGCGCCGCCGAGCCGACCGACGCGGGGGCAGGCCTGTACGGGGCGCTCACCCCGACGGTTCGCCGGCCGGTGGCGCGGCTGGACGGGGGCGCCGGGGAGGTCCACGTGCTCGGCATCGGCGACGCGGTGGTGCTGAACGATCCGATCACCGGCCAGGGCGCGAACAGCGCCGCCCGGGCCGCGGACGCCTACCTGCGGGCGATCGTCGCGCGCGGCGGGGCGCCGTTCACGCCTACCTGGATGCAGGACACCTTCGAGCGGTTCTGGCAGCAGCACGCCCGCCACACCGTCGACTTCACGGCCACGATGCTGGCGGTGCCGGACCACCTGCAGGGCGTCTTCGCCGCCGCCGCGGAGCACCCGGCGGTCGCCCGCCGGCTCGCCAACACTTACGCGGAGCCGGACGACTACGCGGCCTGGCTCGCCACCCCGGAGTCGACCGCGGCCTACCTGGCCTCGGTCGGCTAGGCCCCGGCACGGCCCCCGTTCGGCACTCGGCTTCAGCCTTCGGCGCACCCCGCGTACCGGGCGAGCAGGAGGTCCACGCCGGAGCTGATCAGGGTGGCCAGGTAGGCGTCGTCGAGCACGGAGTCGGGGGCGAAGGTCCTCATCAGCTGGGGGACGCCGATGGTGGCGGCCACGAGCTGCTGGACGGCGAGTTCCGGCTCGGGGGCGGTCAGCCTCCCGAGCCGGTCCAGCTCGGTGAAGGCCTCGGTCAGCGGCCCGTTGATCATGTCGTAGCTGAGCCGGTACCAGAGCTGGCCCAGCTGCGGGAAGCGCTCCGTCTCGCCGATGACCAGCCGGCGCAGCGACATGATGTCGGGGCGCAGCAGGGCGCGGGCCCACGCGGTGGTGAGGTCGATCAGGGCCTCCCGCAGGTCGGGGGCCTGGACGATGGTGGAGGTGCAGGATTCGAGCCCGGCGTACGTGCTGGGCAGCACACCGCCGATGACGGCCAGGAACAGGCGTTCCTTGCTGCCGAAGTGCTTGTAGATGGTCGCCTTGGATACGCCGGAGCGGCTGGTGATCGCGTCCATGGACGCGGCGGAGTAGCCCTCGGCCAGGAATTCGGTGAGTGCCGAGTCGATGATCGCCCGGCGCTTGCGCTGGGCGGCGTCGGTGGGGTCCGGGATGATCGGGATGCCGTACTCGTCCGTCGCGTCCGTTGTGTCGACGCCCATGGCGGTGTCCTCTGGCTTCTGGTCCTGGGTGCGGGGTGCGGGGCGGCCCAGTGTATGAACTGAACGGTTCGGTTCGCAAAGGTGGAGCCGGCCGGCCCGGGGGCCGGCTCGGGTTCACCGGGGGAGCCGCCCCATCAGGCCGAGGCCGAAGTCCCGCTGGGCCTGGTGCAGCTCGGCGACGGTGTTCATCACGAAGGGACCGCTGCGGGCGACCGGCTCGCCGATCGGCTCGCCGGACAGCACCAGGACCTCGGCCGCCTCGCCCGGCGCCTCGACGGTGAAGCGCTCGCCGTCCTGCGCGAGTACCGCGAGATGGCCGTCCGGGAGCCGCGCGTCGGGGGTGGCGGCCTCGCCGGACATGACGTACAGCATGGCGTTGTGGCCGACGGGGGCGGTGAACTCGGCCCGCCCGCCGGCCGCCAGGCGGGCGTGCGCGACGAGCACCGGGGTCTGGGTCGCGAACGGGCCGGTGACGCCGTGGCTGCTGCCGGCGAGGACGGTGAGTTCGGCGCCGTCGTCGGTGGTCACCACGGGCAGGTCGGCGGCCTCGGCGTTCTGGCTCTGCGGCGGGAGCGTCTTGAGGCGGGCCGGCAGGTTGACCCAGATCTGCAGCATGTGCTGCAGCCCGCCCGCGGCGAGGAACTCCTCGGTGGGCAGCGCCTCGTGGACGATCCCGGAGCCGGCGGTGAGCCGCTGCACGCCGCCGGCGCGGACGACGGCGTGGTGGCCCCGCGAGTCGGCGTTCGCGATGTCGCCGGCGATCACGTACTGGATGGTCTCGAAGCCGCGGTGCGGGTGCGGCGGGGCGCCCTTGGCCTCGCCCGGTGCGAGCTCCACCGGGCCGACCTGGTCGACCATCAGGAACAGGTCGAGGAAGGGCAGGTCGGCGGTGGGGAAGGGGCGGCGGACCGGGAAGCCCGCGCCCTCGTAGGTGTGGACGGGGCGGACGACCCGGACGGTGGACCGCGTGGCGGTGGTGGTGGTCATGGGTCGAATGAACTACACGATTCAGTTCACTGTCAAGACTGAACTGTTTGGTTGACATAATGAACTGGTCGGTTTAGTTTCATCGGTGTCGAAGCCGACCGGCCCACCGAGCGGCGGCAACTCCCCTCCCGTCCAGCACCTCTGAAGGAGCACCACCATGGCCACCGCCAAGATCCTCGCCATCTCCGGCTCGCTGCGCGCCGACTCGCACAACACCCGGCTGCTGCACGCCGCCCGGAAGTTCAACCCCGGCGGCCAGGAGATCGAGATCTACGACGGCCTGCGCGACATCCCCGCGTACGACCAGGACCTCGACACCCCCGAGCTGCGGCCGGCCGTCGTCAACGACCTGCGTCGCCGCGTCCTGGCCGCCGACGGCCTGATCATCGCCACGCCCGAGTTCAACTACTCCGTCCCCGGCGTCCTCAAGAACGCCCTCGACTGGCTGAGCACCGACTGGACCAGGACGGAGGGCCTGCCGCTGCACCGCAAGCCCACCGCGATCCTCGGCGCCGCTCCGACCAACTTCGGCAGCGTCCGCGCCCAGCTGGCGCTGCGCCAGGTCTTCGTCTGGACCGACACGGACGTCGTGGTCAAGCCCGAACTCGTCGTCTTCCGCTCGCACGAGCGCTTCGACGAGGAGGGCAACCTCACCGACGAGACCACCATCGGGCTCCTCCAGGACCTGCTGAAGGCGCTGCAGGCCAAGATCGACGCCCACGGCGCGCGCTGAGCCGGCCCCACCCCTCCGCCGCGCCCCTTCCGTCCTGCCCTCCGCCCCACCCCTCCGCCCGCGCCCCAAGGAGCGTCCGACATGGCCGTCCCGGTCACCGCCACCTATCTCGGCACCGCCACCGTCCTGTTGCGGATCGGCGACCTGACCGTCCTCACCGACCCCGCCCTGGACCGGACTCCGGCCGACTACCCGGCCGCCCGCCCGCTGCGCCGCACCGCCGGTGCGGCGCTCGGCGCCGAGGACCTGCCGCCCATCGACCTCGTCCTGCTCTCCCACGACCAGCACGCCGACAACCTCGACCGCACCGGCCGGGAGGTGCTCGGGCGGGCTGGGACGGTGCTCACCACTCCCGAGGCCGCCGAGCGGCTGGGCGGCGGGGCGACCGGCCTCGCCCCCTGGGAGAGCGTGCGGTACACCGCCGGTGCGACCACCGTCACCGTCACCGCGACCCCGGCGCGGCACGGACCGGCCGGCACCGAACCGGTCACCGGCCCGGTCACCGGGTTCGTCGTGGAGTACGAGGGCGGCACGCTCTACATCTCCGGCGACACCACCCGCCACGACGCCCTGAACGAGATCGGTGAACGCTTCACCATCGACACGGCCTTCCTGCACCTCGGGGACGCCCACTTCCCCACCACCGGGGACCTCGCGTTCTCGCTCAGCGCGGCCGAGGGCGCCGAACTGGCCCGGACGCTCGGCGCCCGCCAGGTGGTCCCGCTGCACTTCGAGTCGTGGGAGCACTTCGTCGAGGACCCGGCCCGTATCGCCGAGGCGTTCGCCGCCCCCGACCTGGCCGGCCGACTGCGCAGGCTGCCACCCGGCTCGCCCGAGGCACTCTGACCTGCCGACCTGCCGACCTGCCGACCTGCCGACCTGCCGACCCGCCGAACGGCCGGCACCGCGGCAGCGCGGCACCGCCGGGCCGGGGGGCTCGGCGGCGCCGCGTCGGCTGAGCGGGCGCGCCGCCCGCTCAGCCGACCGGCCGGGCCAGGATCGCGGCGACCAGTTCGGTGATGCCCCGCTCCCTCAGCACGCCGTAGTGGTCGCCGGCCAGTTCGAGCACGGTCGGGGGCGCGGCCGAGTAGCCGGAACTCCCCTCGATGAACGAGTAGTCGTCGCCGGCGGCCTTGACGATGGTCACCGGGGCGTCCAGCCGCCGCTGCGCGAGTTCGCCGAAGCTGTAGTCGAACTCGTAGGTCTCCCCGACGATCCGGGCGATCCGGCGGATCAACTCCTCGCCGAGTTCCGGCAGCAGCCGGTGGACGAAGGCCGTGAAGCCGTCCTCGTCGTGCGCCTCGGCCAGGCACGCGTCCAGGTCGGGCCCGGCGACCGAGCCGGCGAAGACCGAGTAGAGGATCGCCACGTAGGCGGGGTTGCGGTACGAGGCCGCCCGCCCGTGGCGCTCGCCGTCACCCCGGCGCAGCTCGGGGTTGCCGGGGCAGATCAGCAGCAGGTCCGCCACCCGCTCACCGGCCTGCTCCAGCTGCCAGGCCGTCTCGAAGGCCACCCGGGCGCCGAAGGAGTAGCCCCACAGGGTGTAGGGACCCTCGGGCCGCACCCGGCGGATCTCGGCGAGGTCGGCCGCGGCCATCTCCCGGATCGTCGGGTACGGCGTCTCACCGGCGTTGATGCCGTGTGCCTGGATGCCGTAGAACGGCCGGCCCACGGTGGTCCCCAGCAGGCGCAGGTTCATCGGGTAGCCGCCGAGCCCCGGCCAGCAGAACACCGGGTCGCCGGCGCCGCCGCGGTGCAGCGGCACCAGCCGCGAGCCGGGCTCGCCCGCGTCGTCGTCGATCCGGGCGGCCAGGTCGGCCAGTCGGGGGCTCTCGAAGAGGACCTGCAGCGGCAGCCGGGTGCCGAACTCCCGGTTGAGCCGGTTGATCAGCGCCACGGCGATCAGCGAGTTGCCGCCGGCGGAGAAGAAGTCGTCCTCCACCGAGACGTCCCGGTAGCGCAGCGCACCTCCCCAGGCCTCGGCGAGCCGGTGCTCGGTCGGCGTCGACGGCGGGACGTGCGGGCCGCCCGCGTCCGCGCCGCGGACCTCCGCACTCGCGGCGAGGGCCTTGGCGTCGACCTTGCCGTTGGCGGTCAGCGGCAGCTCGTCCAGGACGAGGACCTTGTTGGGGAGCATGTAGTGGGGCAGGACGGCGGCCAGTTCGTCCCGGACGATCTCGGCGGGACCCTTCATGTGCACGGCGTCCTCGATCATGCCCTCGCTGTGGATCTGCTCCTCGCTCACCCTCCCGCCGAGGAAGAAGTAGCACGGGCCCGGCTCGATCCCGCAGGAGGCCAGCACCGCGCCGATCCGCCGCGCGGCCGGCAGCGGGTGCCCGGACTTCGAGCTGTAGCCGGCGGACATGAGCCCGAGGCCGAGACCGACGCCGTGGCGCTGCAACCGGTGCAGGGCCGTCCCCAGGCCGAGGTACTCCAGCCACGGCTCTTCGGCCCGGCTGACGGCGGTGATGCCGAAGCCGGCCCGCTCGTACACCTGCTGGTTGATCGCGATCACGTGCCTCGACCGCACCAGCTGGTCCGAGATCCGCGTCAACGCGCCGTCCGTGTAGCGGTACTGGCCGGCGGCCAGGCCGTCGACGCCCCCGGGGTGGGCCTGGACGTAGAACTCGGTGCGGTCCGGCCGCGGCCTGCCGTCGGCGGGTCCGATCCGGAAGGAGCCGAGGTAGTGGTCCTCCTCGGCCACGTCCAGTCCGGCCCGGACGGACGGCAGGATACCGAGCGGCCGGATGTCCAGCCCGTGGGCGGGCAGCACCTCCTCGAACACGCCCACCATGTGGCCGGCCTCGAACTCCAGTACCTCCAGGATGTTGTTCCGGTACACCGGCGCGATCGCGCCGCTTGCCGAGGAAGTGGACGGTGAGACCGGGGCCCCCGCCGCCGTCGCCGACCCGCACCAGGGTGTGTTCGACCGGGTGGTAGTAGTACACGCTGGCGTCGAGCCCGTCGAGGCCCCCGGTCTCCAGGTACAGCTGGGTGGCGTACAGCGCGCCGGGGGAGGCATAGGCGTACTTCGGGAGCAGCCGCTCGGCGCTGTGGAACTGCCCGAACCACCGGAGGATCCCGCCCAGTTCGGCGAGGCCGGGCGCCGGACCCGGGACGGCGGGCCCCGGGACGGCGCGCGGGGCGAGCAGCGCCAGCAGGTCGTCCCGGGTGACCGGTCCGCCCTCGTAGAAGCGGTAGGTCTTGCGGGCGAAGGTCTCGCGCCGCTGCCGCGCGCTCTCCCGCCTGCCGGGCAGCACCACCACCGGCCGGCCGGCCAGCTCGTCGGCGTCCCGCACACCGGGGTCGGACAGCTGTGCCCGGACCTGGAGCCGGCTGGCCTTGGACCGGTGGTGGCCGCCGTGGTTCCCCTGGTCCATCAGGGCCGCCTCCTTGGGGTTCAGCTCGACGCACGCCACCAGGTTCCGGTGACCCGTCCGCGGGTCGTCGGTGACGATCGCCGCCGCCCGGCGGACCCAGGTGTGCTCCTCGACGGCGAGCGCGATCTCGTCCAGCTCGACCCGGTAGCCCCGCAGCTTGACCTGGTTGTCCACCCGGCCGGCGCACTGGAGCGTGCCGTCCGGGTTCCAGTGGGCGAGGTCCCCGGTGCGGTACAGGCGTTCGCCCGGGAGGTGGGGCGAGGCGACGAAGCGCTCCGCCGTCAGATCGGGCCGGTTCAGGTAGCCGCGGGCGAGTTGGAGGCCGCCGAGGTAGAGCTCGCCGGTCGCGCCGGGCTCCACCGGTGCCAGCTCCCCGTCGAGGACGAAGCAGCTGGTGCGGTCGACCGGCACCCCGATCGGCACCGACCCGGCGTCCTCGCCCACGGCGGCGGCGTCGACGAGGTGGGCGGTCGCGTTGATCGTGCACTCGGTCGGCCCGTACAGGTTGACCAGCGTGGCCCGCGGCAGCTCGGCGGCCAGGGCGCGGGCGAGCCGGCGCGAGAGCGCCTCGCCGCCCGAGTACACCCGCCGAAGCGTGTCGCAGCTGCCGAGGCGCTCGGTGTCGAGCAGCGCCTGGAGCAGGGTGGGCACGCACTGCAGCGTGGTCACCCCGTGCTCCCGGACGGTGTCGAGCAGGGCCTCCGGGTCCCGGTAGACGCCCGGCGCGCCCATGACCACGTGCGCGCCGCCGGCGGGCGCCAGGATCTCCCACTGCGCCGCGTCGAAGCTCATCGGCGTCTTCTGCAGCACGGTGGCGTCCGTCCCGAGGTGTCCGCGGGCGACCAGCCAGCGCAGCTGGGACACGATGCTCCGGTGCTCGATCATCACGCCCTTGGGCCGACCGGTGCTGCCGGAGGTGTAGACGACGTACGCGAGCGACTCCGGCCGGGGGCTCGGCGGCGGGTCGCCCGGCCCCCGGCTCTGGTGCGGGAACGGGTGGGAAGCGCCGTCGGCCCCGGCCTCGTGCACCTCGTGGCTGTCGTGCGGGTCGGCGGAGGCGACGACGATCCGGGTGCCCGGCGGCGCGAGTTCGGCCAGCCGGGTCCGCAGGTGCTCCTGGGTGACGATCACCCCGGTCCGACTGTCCTCGATCATGTAGCGGATCCGCTCCTCGGGGTACTCCGGGGAGAGCGGCAGGTAGGCGGCCCCGGCGTGGAGGATTCCCCAGACCCCCACCACCAGCTCCAGCGAGGGGTCGACGTAGAGGCCGACGCAGTCGTCGGCCCCCACCCCGAGGTGGTGCAGGCGGGCGCCCAGTTCGGCGGCGGCGGCCGCGAGTTCGCGGTAGCTGAGGTGTGCGCCGCCGCCACCGGTGACGGCGACGGCGTCCGGCCGGGCGGTCACCTGGAGGTGGAGCAGGTCGGGCAGGTTTCGGGCGCGGCGGGTGTCGTGGACGGTGAGCTGCACGGACTGTGCGGACATGGTGGGATCCCCATCGGGTGGCGGAGGCGGTTGACGTCGCCCGGCGTACCGGGCCTGCCACCCAAGCTCCGCCACCCGCTGTCCCGGCCGCCTGGGGCACGGGCCGACTCTTGCGCCCGGTCGCGGTCCGGTGCGCCCGGGTCACGTCCCGGGCGCCGCGCCCGGAGCCGGGCCGCTGGTCCCGGGCGAGGCGGTGCGCCCGGGCTCGCGTTCGCGGACGACCGTCAGGTTCCGTCGCCGTGGCCCACCGGGTCCGGTACGGGCTCCAGCAGGGTGGCGTCGTTGTTGCGGACGCTGTTGACGGCGGTGGAGACCGGTCGGACCGCGAGTTCGTCGCCGGCCGGGGTGTGGAGGAGTCGCCGCAGTTCCGCCGGGTCGGTGTGTTCGGGGTCGAGCCAGGCGTCGAGGTCGTCCCGGCCGATGGTGAGCGGCATCCGGTCGTGGACCCGGCCGGCCGCGTCGGTGGCGTCGGTGGTGATGATCGTGGCGGTGGTGAGCCAGGCCGCCGGGTCGTCCTCCGGCAGTGAGCGGTCGCGCCAGAACTCGTACAGCCCGGCCATCACCAGCGGGCCGCCGGCGCGGGGGTGGAGGTAGTACGGCTGCTTGTAGGCCTTGCGGCCCTCGGCGGCGGGCACCTGCACCCACTCGTAGTAGCCGTCGGCGGGGAGGACGCAGCGGCGCTTGGCGAAGGCGGACCGGAAGGCGGGCTTCTCGTGCACCGTCTCCGCCCGGGCGTTGATCAGCTTCGCGCCGGTGGCCGGGTCCTTCGACCAGGAGGGGACGAGCCCCCACCGCACCGGGCGGAGCCGGCGGGTGAGTTCGCCCGTCTCGCGGTCGACCCGCTCCAGCACCGTCCACACCGGGTCCGTGGGGGCCACGTTCCAGCTCGGCGCGAGGGTCTCGGCCGGGGTCCAGCCGGTCACCCCGAGCAGGCCGAGCAGGTCCTGGGGCGTGGTGGTGGAGACGAAGCGGCCGCACATGGGCGCCACTCTGCCACCACCGGGCCGGTGGAGCCACAGCCCGGGACGGCCGGTGGTGCCGGGGGCCGGTGGACGGCCCCAGGCCGGGCCGCTCAGCGGCGGGCCGGGCGCCACATGGTCGAGACGACGTGGCCGGAGGGGACGGTGACCCGGTCGAGTTCGCGGAAGCCCGCCCGTTCGTAGCGCTCGTTGTTGGCGGGGTTGCAGGACTCCAGGTAGGCGGCGGCGCCGAGGGCGTCGATCCGGGCGAGGTTCTCGGCGAGCAGGCCCATGCCGAGGCCGTGGCCGCGGTGGTCGCCGTGGGTGGCGAGCAGGCTCAGGAAGAAGTGCGGCTCGGTCTGCGGGTGGGCCGCTTCGAGGATCGCGAGGATGTCGAGCAGTCCGTCGGCGGTGGCCCGGTCGGTGATCCCGACCAGGAACTCCTCGAAGGTCTCCTGCTCCTCGGGGCTGAGGTCGGTGCCGCCGGGCGGGATCCAGAGCGCGGCGGACTCGACGTGCGCCGTCACCAGCGTCCAGGGGTAGCGCAGCGCCGAGGCGGCGAACACGCGCCACATCGCGGAGGCCTGGGCCGTCCGCCGTTCGCGGTCGGGGAACGCCGGTCCCCAGAGCGGGTCGTCGAAGAAGGCGCTCGTCAGGGTGGCGACGATCGCGTCGACGTCGGCGGACGTCGCGGTGCGGGCGGTCACGGGTGGGGTCGATCGGTTCACTGCGTCACCTTCGGAGGCCGGGAGAGGGTGATCGTCAGCGTACGACGGTGCCGGGGGCGGTCGGGCGGGACAGGACGGACGGGACGGGACGGACGGGCGCCGTCCCCCCGCGCAGTGCGGGGGGACGGCGCCCGGGTGCGGGTGCGGGCTCAGCCGAGCCGGCGGGTGAGCGGCGCGTCGGCGCGGGTGAAGAGGACGGCCAGCAGCCCGGCGAGCAGCGGGACGGCGAGGGTGGTGAGCCCGATGGTCGCCCACGGCACCACGATCGTGCTGCTGCCCGCCTGGTTGGCGACGTCACGGGCCATCAGCAGGGCGACCGCCGGGACGAACCCGTTGACCGTGCCGAGGGCGGCGCCCAGGACGGCGATCAGCGCGCACTGGATGCCGGAGAGGGTCCGGCGGATCCCCGGCGGTGCTCCGACGGCGGCGAGGGTGGCCTGGTCGCGCCGGGAGTCGGCGGCGGCGAGGCCGGTGGCGATGCACGCGGAGCCGAGGACGACCAGCGCGGCGAAGCCGGTGAGGGCGGTGGTCGGCAGATCGCTCTTCGGCTGGAACCCGCGCTCCACGTCGAGCAGGGCGCTCGGCAGGATGCGGTCGGCGGTGGCCGAGGCCCGCTGCGTCGCCTTGCGGTCCGGCGCGGTGGAGGGCAGCCAGACGGAGCCGCTGGGCCTCGTCGTGAGGCCCAGGCCGGTGATCGTCCGGGTGCCGATGACGCCGGCCCCGTACCGGGCGGCGGTCGGGTTCTCGACCACGACGGCGTCGACGGGGATCTCCCGGACGTCCTGCGTCGGGTTGGCGCCCGGCTGCGGCGGGGCGACGAAGCCGCCGGTCAGCTGGAGCACGAGCTTGTCGCCGCTGAGCAGGGAACGGTCGAAGACGACGGCCTTGCCGGCGGCCAGTGCCTGTTCGGCGGCGGGGTCGCGGACGGCGAAGGCGTTGTGCAGGACGGCGGCGTCGCCGACGACGAGGGCACGCGACCCGAAGCCGCCGTTGTTGCCCTTGACGGTGACGTTGCTGGAGCACTGTGCGCACCACGAGTAGACCGCGGTGGAGAGATCGGCGCGTTCCCCGAGCTCGGGCAGGTCCTGCTCGATGGCGGCGCGCACCTGGGGGAGTTGCGGGCTGTCCGTGAGCACGCCGAGCGACACGGAGTTGATCGGGCTGTGCGGCCGGTAGGTGGCCGCGTCCATGGCGTCGCTGCTCGCGGTGTAGAGACCGATGGCCACCGAGCCGGCGACGGCGGCCATCACGGCCGCGATGGCCGGGGCGGTGCGGCCGCGGTGGCGGGCCGAGTCGCGCAGGGCGAGCCGGCCGCCGAGCGGCAGGAAGCGGGCGAGCCGGCCGCAGAAGGCGATCAGCACCGGGGTGAGGGCGAGCAGGCCGAGTTCGGCGGTGGTCGAACCCGCGAGCACCGTCAGGGTCATCCGGTCCAGGCCGGCGAAGACCGCGATGCCGCGGCCGGTGCCGTCGTTGGTGCCGACGGCGAGCAGCGCGACGGCTGCGCCGGAGACGAAGAGCACGATGCCGGCGGCGGTGGTCCAGCGGCTCGGCGGTTTGACGGTGTCGCGGCCGGTGAGGCCGGCGGTGACGCTCTGCCGGGCGGCCTGCAGGGCGGGCAGCGCGGCCGCGAGCAGGGCGGTGACCACGCCGACGAAGGCGATCGCGAACAGGTCGGGCGCCTGGAGGCCGAAGTGGCCGAACCGGCTGCCGCCGGTCTCCTCGATCCACGGCCGGGTCAGGGCCACCAGCCCGGTCCCGAGCGCCACGCCGGTGATCGCGCCGACCGCGCCGAGCACCAGGCCCGAGCCGAGGACGACCGCCGCGATGTGGCCGCGGTCGCCGCCGCTCGCGCCGATCAGGGCGAGCTGCCGACGGGACCGGCGGGCGCCGACGGCGAAGGCGGGCCCGGCGAGCAGGGCGACCTCCAGCAGGGCCATGCCCGCGACGGTGCCCACCACGACGGCCTTGTCGGACCGCAGTGGGCTGCTGGAGTCGAAGTCCGTCTGCCGGTACGACACCTGGGACGCGGGTGGCGGGTCGAGTGCCACCGCGCGCGAGGTCGCGGTGAACCCGTACTGGTTCAGCTTCTTGACGCCCTCCCAGCCGAGGGTCGTCCCGGCGGGCAGCCGGAGCAGCCAGGCCGGCTTCCCCGGGGTGGACCGGTCCCCGGCCCCGGTCGGGGGCTTGGCGGCCGCGGGGGCGGTCGCCGCCAGCGGTGCGAGGACCTCCCCGGGGCGGCCGACGAACTCGACCTTGGCGAGGTCGTCGGGGTGCTCCACGACGCCGGTCAGGGTGAACGGCGTCTTCTCCAGCCCCTTGAGGGTGGTGGCCTCCCCGAGGTGCAGGCCGGACTCGGCGAGGAACTCCCGGGTGACGGCCGCTTCGTGCGCGGCGTTCGGGGCGCGGCCCTCGACCAGGGCGAGCCGCCCCTTCCAGACCGGATCGGTGAGGTCGGCCTCGGAGGTCTCGGTCCGCACCAGGCCGTTGGGCGAGCCGGCGCTGGCGTTGAGGCCGGCGGCGGCCGGCAGCAGGGTGGCGCCGGGCAGCAGCTCCTTCAGCAGGGCGGCCGGATCGGCGCCGGCGCTGCGGGCCTGCTCCGGGGTCGGTCCCTGGTTGGCGCGGACGCCGATCGCGAGCGCGCCGTCCTCGGCGAACGGGCCCTGCTGGACGGTGCTGCCGGGCTCGTAGGCGGTGACGAGCGCGTCGGCGCCGCCGAGCAGCCGTTCGACCCGTTCCGCCGGGGCGAGCTGACCGCTGCGGTAGACGATGTCGGCGCCGGCCACGCCGAGCACGGGCAGCGAGATCATGGCGATGACGAGGGCGCTGCGGCCCTTGGCGCGCAGGGCGTCGCGGCGGGCGATCCGCAGCGCGACCTTCAGTGGTCCGAGCTTCATCCGGTGGCCTCGATCCGGTTCCCGTGGCGGGCGGCCATCGTCTGCAGGCTCTCGGCGCTGCGGCCGAAGCCCTCGTCGACGATCAGCCCGTCGCGGAGGAAGACGACGCGGTCGGCCCAGGAGGCGTGCCGGGGTTCGTGGGTGACCATCATCGCGGCGGCGCCGGCGTCGCAGCGGGCGCGCAGGACGCCCAGGACGGCCTCGCCGTTGGTGGAGTCGAGGGCGCCGGTGGGCTCGTCGGCGAGGACGAGGCGGCGGTCACCGACCAGGGCGCGGGCGATGGCGACGCGCTGCTGCTGGCCGCCGGACATGTCGTCGGGGTAGCGGCCGGCGAGCTCGGGGATGCCCAGCTCCTCCAGCGCGGCCAGTGCCTCGCGGCGCGTCACCCGGCCCGACACGCCGTCGAGTTCACGCGGCAGCGCGATGTTCTCGGCGGCGGTGAGGGCCGGGATCAGGTTGTAGTCCTGGAAGACGTAGCCGATCGAGCGGCGCCGGGCCGCGGCGAGCTTCTTGCGGCTGAGGCCGCCGAGCGCGACGCCCTCGACCAGGACCTGGCCGGTGGTCGGTGCGTCCAGACCGCCGGCGAGCGTCAGCAGGGTCGACTTTCCGGAGCCGGACGGGCCCATCACCGCGACGAACTCGCCGGCCTGCACCCTGAGGTCCACCCCGCGCAGGGCGTGCACCTCGGCCGCGCCCCGGCCGTGCACCCGGGTGACGTGGTCCAGGTGCAGCACCGGGCCGGTGCCGTTCCTGGACGGACTGCTCTTGCTCATGGGTCCCCCTTGGAGAGATAGGGCGTCGGGAAGCCCTCGGACGGCGGGGCGGGATGCCTCCGGGCCGACCTGGCTTGCATACCCCGTATGTATATCGCACCTGCCGAGCAAAAGTATATGCCGTCTGACGACATATCTCGTCCGATGGACGGTCCCGGCCGTCGTCGGCGTGCTTCCGCTCCCCGGGGGCGGGCGTGCGACGGCGACTCCCGTCCGCCCCGACGGACGTCAGGAAGCCGTCAAGGAGCGCCCGTTGGGCGTACGCCCCGCGTCAAGGAGGGCCGCGGCCGGGGCGGACCGAGGCTCCACTGGAGCTGCGGGCCCGCACCGGAGGCCCGCGGCCACC
Source organism: Kitasatospora sp. NPDC050463 (assembly GCF_040655255.1). Taxonomy (NCBI): domain Bacteria; kingdom Bacillati; phylum Actinomycetota; class Actinomycetes; order Kitasatosporales; family Streptomycetaceae; genus Kitasatospora; species Kitasatospora sp. NPDC050463. The sequence goes on along the minus strand of NZ_JBFAJO010000038.1, from coordinate 63,829 downwards.
CCGGAAGGAACCTCCGCCATGAGCGCCACCCAGGTCCTTGTCACCGTCGCCGCGGGCGCCGCCCGAGCTCGGCCGCTCGGCGCCGTCGAGCGCGAGGCCGTGCCGCCGCGCCGCCGCGGCCTCGCGCCGATCGCGGCCCTCCGGCCCGAGGACGAGCACGAGCACGAGCACGAAGAGCACGAGCACGAGGACGAGGACGGCGACGAGGACGGTGCCCGGCCGTCCGGCGCGGCGGCCCGGCAGCCGCGCGGCCGGGCCGCGCACTGCCGGATCGCCCTGCAGTACCTCGACTGACGCCGCCCGCGCCGCGCGACACCGCCCGGTGCGACGCCCTTCCCGACCTCCCCGCAGGAGCAGCACGCCATGACGAAGCCGTCCGCCACCCCGCTCGCCGTCCTGCCGGCCCCCGGCCGCCGGGGCGGACCCGCACCGACTGCCGTGCCCGTGCCCGGTGCCGCGCCGGGCGCCGCACCGACTGCCGTGCCGCCGGTGTCACCGGCGGTCGCAGCGCCGCTGGGGGAGCCCTGGCCGGCCTCGGCGCACGCCGCCCCCGGTGGGGAGCTGCTGGTCGGCGGGGTCGGCCTCGCCGAGGCCGCCGACCGGTTCGGCACCCCGCTGTACGTCCTGGACGAGGACGAGGTACGGGCCCGGGCCCGCGCCTACCGGCAGGCCCTGCCGCACGCGGACGTGCTCTACGCGGCCAAGGCGTTCCTCTGCAGCGCGATGGCCGACTGGGTCGGCGAGGAGGGTCTGGGCCTGGACGTCTGTTCGTCCGGCGAGCTCCGGCTGGCCGCCTCGGCCGGGTTCCCGGCGCAGCGGATCGTGCTGCACGGCAACGCCAAGACGCCGGAGGAGCTCCGGCTCGCCCGGCGGCTGCGGGTCGGCCGGATCGTCATCGACGGGCCGGGGGAGATCGCCCGGCTGGCGGCCCTGGTCGCCGCGGACACGCCGCAACGGGTGCTGGTCCGGGTCGTCCCGGGCATCGCGGCCGGCCACCACGAGGCGGTCCGCACGGGCGTCGGCGGCCAGAAGTTCGGCTTCCCGATCGACGGCGGGGACGCGGCCGACGCGATCGCCCGGGTGCTGGCCCAGCCCGGTCTCGAACTGGTCGGCCTGCACTGCCACCTGGGCTCCCAGATCACCGAGGTCGAGCCCTATCTCGCCGCCGTGGACACCGTGGTGGCGTTCCTGGCCGAGCTGCGGGACCGGCACGGAGTGGAGCTGCCCGAACTGGACCTCGGCGGCGGCCACGGCATCCGTTACCTGCCGGGGGACGACACGTTCGACCTCGCCGACTTCGCCGTCCGGGTGCCGCAGCGGCTCGCCGCCCGCTGCGCCGGGGCCGGGCTCGCGGTGCCACGCCTGGTGGTCGAGCCCGGCCGGGCCGTCGCCGGACCGGCCGGGGTGGCCCTCTACCGGGTGCTGTCGGTGAAGCACGGCGCCGACGGCCGGGTCTTCGCCGCCGTCGACGGCGGCATGAGCGACAACCCGCGGCCCGCGCTCTACGGCGCCCCGTACACGGTGCGGCTGGTGGGCCGGCGCACCGGAGCCCCGACGGCCCGTACGGACGTGGTCGGCCGGCACTGCGAGGCCGGCGACGTGCTGGTCCGCGCCGCCGCCCTCCCGGCCGACCTGCGGGCCGGGGACCTGCTGGCCGTCCCGGCCGCCGGCGCCTACCAGCTCTCGATGGCCTCCGGCTACAACCTGGTCGGGCGCCCGGCCGTCGCCGCCGTCCGGGACGGCCGGGCCCGCCTGCTGATCCGCCGTGAGACCGTCGAGGACCACCGGGCCCGCGAGGTCGGCCGCTGACCGCTGGCCGCCGGCCGCCGCCCGCCCGCCGCCCACAGCCCGCCCGCCGCCGCGGCCACCGGCCGGGCCGGGCCTGCGGGCCCGGGCGACCCGAGGTCGGTGGCTGAGTGGCCGCCCCGCACCGGCGCCCGGGGCGCGTCCGCCACCGGTGGAGGGTTACCGCAGGTGGGGCGCGTCGTTGTCCAGGCATGAGAAACGACCTCCAGGCCTTCCCCCGCGTGGGTGAAGAAACGATTCCTCATGAGCAGGCCCCGATCTTCGCGCACCTCGTCGCCCTCTGGATCGGCCACGGGCGGACGGTTCCCGGCCACGTCGACCCCGAATGGCACCGGCTGGTGCAGCCACCCCGGTTCTCCCCGCCCGCCTGCGGCGCCCCGGGGCAGTCGCAATGACCGGCTGGGAGACGCCGCACGTCCCCCCGCAGCGCTCCGGCGCGGAGGCGACGGCCCTGGACCTCGACCTGCGGGCGGTCGTCTGCCCCGGCCTCACCGTCTGTGTGAAGGCACGCCTGCGCTACGACGCGGCCGAGCCGTACGCGGTCTACCTGGACAGCCACGTCGACCGGGCCGAGCCGATCACCTGGATGTTCGCGCGCGAGCTGCTGGCGGCGGGAGTGACCGAGGAGGTGGGCCTCGGCGACGTGTCGATCCGCCCGGGTATCGGTGAGGACGCCGGCACCGTCCTGGTCGTGCTCGGCGGGGACGAGGGCAGCGTCGTGCTGCGGGCCCGGGCCGCCGAGGTCACATCCTTCCTCCGGCGCGCCGACCGCCTCGTCCCGCCCGGCCGGGAGCACGAGTACGTCGACCTGGACGGGCTGGTGCGGCGCCTGCTCAGCCACGGCTGACCGGGGCCGTGACGGGGGCGGCCCCGGGGCGGGCGGGGCGCCGTTGGACGTCCGCACCTGCGCGAGGGGCGCGCACGGTCGGACCACGCGTCCACACGCCTGCCCACGGCCGGCGGCGAGGGCCGGCCCGGGCCGACGGCGACGGGTCCGTCCTGCCGGGGGGCGGGTCCGTCCTACGCCGGGGCGGTCGGGACGGGGGGCTGGAAGGCGCCGACTTCGGCGAGGCCTCAGCGTGGCGTCGGCGGTGCGGGTCGCGGCGGACCGCAGCACGATCCGGGTGACGAGGTCGGCGGGCGGGGAGGCGACGGTGGCGGTCGCGGCCCCGTCGGGGCTCGGCGCCGCCCGTCCTGCCCGTCACCCCACGGGAGTGCCCCGCCGCACGGTGCCGGGGGCCGGATTCCGCGCAGAGCGGGAGCGCACCCGTCTGGTCAGCGGGTCTTGGCGGGCGGGGTCTCGGCCTGCTGCTCGTTCTTCTCCTTGATCCGCACGGCCTCCTTGCGGACCTCGGCCTGGACGGTGCGCTCGCGCTCCAGCCAGGTGGGGTTCTCCGTCTTGATGGCCTCGATCTGCTCGGTGGTGAGCGCCTCGGTGACCCCGCCGCGGGCCAGGCCCGAAACGGAGACGCCGAGCTTGGCCGCGACGACCGGGCGGGGGTGCGGGCCGTTGCGGCGCAGGTCCTGGAGCCATGCGGGCGGGTCGGCCTGCAGCGTGTTGAGCTCCTCGCGGGAGACCACGCCCTCCTGGAACTCGGCGGGGGCGGCGTTGAGGTAGATGCCCAGCTTCTTGGCGGCGGTGGCCGGCTTCATGGTCTGGGTCGTCTTCGACTTGAGCGATGTCATGGTCATAAGGGTAAGCGAGTGAGTGGCGGCCCCGATCACGGTCGGTAGCCTTGCAGCGTGACAGAGATGCAGGCGAACCCCTCGTTCCGGCTGGTATACGTTCCGGGCGTGACACCCGGTAAGTGGGTGCGCGTCTGGGAGGAGCGGCTGCCCGACGTCCCGCTCACCCTGGTCGCGGTACCGGTGGAGGAGGGTGCGCGGACGCTGCAGGCCGACGCCGCCGACGCCGGGCTGGTCCGGCTCCCGGTCGACCGGGACAGTCTGAGCGCGATCCCCCTCTACACCGAGACCACGGTGGTCGTGTTCCCCAAGGAGCACTGGCTGGCGGCGGCCGACGAGGTGGCCCTCGCGGACCTCGCCGAGGAGATCGTCTTCCACCCGCTGGACGACACCCTGGGCTGGGAGAGCCTGCCCGGACGCCCCGCGATCGAGCGCCCGGCGACCACGGCGGACGCGATCGAACTGGTGGCGGCGGGGGTCGGCGTCATGCTCGTCCCGCAGTCGCTCGCCCGACTGCACCACCGCCGGGACCTCACCTTCCGCACCGTGCCGGACGCACCGCAGTCGCAGGTGGCGCTGGCCTGGCAGCTGGACCGGACGACCGACCTGATCGAGGAGTTCATCGGCATCGTCCGCGGGCGGACGGTCAACAGCTCGCGCGGCCGGGGCCAGACCGCTCCCGCGGCCGAACAGCCGAAGCAGAAGCCCGCGGCGGCGGGTGGCCGGCCTCGCGCCGGCTCCGGCAAAGCGGCGGCCGGGGGCAAGGCGGGCACCGGCGGCAGGTCAGGGGGCGGGAAGTCCGGCGGCGGCAGGCCGGCCGGCGGGAAGTCGGGCGGGGGCAAGGCCGGCGCCGCCCGCAAGGGCCGCCCGCGCCGCTCCTCCTGAGTCACCGCACGGGCTCACACGGCTCCGCCCCCGCTCGGCGGGGGCGGAGCCGTCGGTGTGGGGCGCGGGAACGCGGGAGCCGCGGGCGGCGGGAGTGGCGAAGGTCATGACGACCGCGCCGCCGGGCCGGCCCGCGCCCGGCGACGACCGATCTGCCCGTCGAGCAGATCGGCGAGCGCAACGGGCTCGGCAGACCAACCTGCGCCGCCGGTTCACCGCGCGGGCGTCGGCCGCCGACGGGTGAGACGGCCGGTGCGAGGGCCGGCGCGACCGGCCGGCGGGACCGTCGGGGGCCGCGGCGGCCGGGTCGGCCCCGACCCGGCCCGGCGGGCGTGGAAAAGTGCTGGCCACGGCCGCCCGCCCGCTGGCATGCTGGCCGGGTGGAGAGACCGGAGATCTGGCTGACCATCGCCCCCGACCTGCACGTCTTCCTCGCCAGCGGGCGGCGGTCGGAGCGGATCGCGCTGCGAACCGACGGGGCCGCGACACTCGGACACGTGGTGGAGTCGCTCGGCATTCCGCTCACCGAGGTCGGCACACTGCTCGCGGACGGGCGGCAGGTGGCCGGCTCCCACATCCCCGCGGACGGCGAGCTGATCTCGGTGCGGGCCGTGCACAGGCCGCAACCGTCCGCCGGGCCGCCGCGGTTCCTGCTCGACGTCCACCTCGGGACGCTCGCGCGCCGGCTGCGACTCCTGGGCGTCGACGCCGCCTACGAGAACCCGGACATCGGCGACGCCGCGCTCGCCGCCCGCTCGGCCGCCGAACAGCGCGTGCTGCTCTCGCGCGACCGTGGCCTGCTGCGGCGGCGCGAGATCTGGGCGGGCGCCTACGTCTACAGCCACCGGCCCGCCGACCAGCTGCGGGACGTCCTGTCGCGGTTCGCGCCCCCGCTCGCCCCCTGGAGTCGCTGCACCACCTGCAACGGGACGCTGCGCACCGTCGCCAAGACCTCGGTGCAGGACCAGCTCCGGGGCGGCACCGAGCGGTCGTACGACGCGTTCGCGCAGTGCGCCGACTGCGGACAGGCCTACTGGCGGGGTGCCCACCATGCCAGCCTGGACGCCATCGTGGCCGATGCCGTCCGCGAGTTCGGGCCCCCGGCGGTCGCCTGACCGGCGGCTTCGCCTCTGCCTACGTCCGTGTCTCCACCTGCGCGCGGGCGTGCGGCAGGCCCGTGGTGAGTGCGTCGGCGGCCGGCCCGAGGAGGTCCCGGGCGTGCGGGGCCGGCTCCAGGCCCCGCACCAGGGCGATGGCGATGTCGGCGGCTTCGGCCGGGCCGACGCGCGCGGCCCGATCCGCCCCGGAAGCCCGAGCCGTCCCGGAGGCAGGGCCCGCCTGGGCGGTACGGCCCGCCTGGGCAGCACGGTCCGCCTCGGCGAACAGGCCGGTGAACAGTCCGGTCAGCAGCTCGCGCAGTCCGGTGCCGAAGTCCGCGCAGGCGGGCGCGAACAACCGGGCGGCGCCGTCCAGGAGTTCGGCGGTGTGCGGGGAGTCCCCGGCGAGGGTCAGCGCGAGGTCGAGCTTGACGGCGAGGACGCCGCGGATGCGCTCCGCGTGGGGGACGCCCGGTGCGGTGGCGGCCAGCCGGGCCCGCGCGAGCGCCTGCCGGTGCAGGCGCTCGGCGAGCCGCTGGAAGGCGTCGTCCTTGCCACGGACGTACTGGTAGACCGCCGATCGGGACACACCCATGACACCGGCGATGTCGTCCACCGTCGTGCGCCGTACGCCGTACCGGGTGAGGCAGGTGTAGGCGGCGTCGAGGACCTCGTCGAGCCGGTCGGCGGCCATGGCGGTCAGGCCAGCTTCCTGAGCAGCTCGGCGGCGAGCGGTGCGGAGGAGGACGGGTTCTGCCCGGTGACCAGGTTGCGGTCGACGACCACCTTCGGGGCCCAGGGCTCGCCCTCCTGGAAGTCCGCGCCGGCCGCGACCAGACGGTCCTGGAGCAGCCACTTCGCCTTGTCGGCGAGGCCGGCCTGGGTCTCCTCGGCGTTGGTGAACCCGGTCAGCCGGTAGCCCGCGAAGGCGTTGGTGCCGTCCGGCAGCTCGGCGGCCAGCAGGGCGGCCGGGGCGTGGCAGACCACGCCGAGCGGCTTGCCGGAGGCCAGGGTCTCGACCAGCAGGCGGCCGGAGACGGGGTCGATGGCGAGGTCCTCCATCGGGCCGTGGCCGCCCGGGTAGAAGACGGCGTCGTGGTCGGCGAGGTCCACGTCCTCCAGCCGCACGGGGTGCTGGAGTTCGGTGAACGCCTCCAGGCCGGCCGCGACCTTCGCGGCGCCCTGGGGGCCGCCGTTGACCTCGGGGGCCAGGCTGCCCTTGTCGACGGTCGGGACGACCCCGCCCGGGGTGGCGACGGTGACGCTGTGGCCGGCGGCCTTGAACACCTCGTACGGGGCGACGGCCTCCTCGGCCCAGTAGCCGGTGGGGTGCTGGGTGCCGTCGGCGAGCGTCCAGTGGGTGGCGCCGGTGACGACGAAGAGGATCTTCGACATGCGGGGGCTCTTCTCTGCGGGCGGGCCCGACGGGCCCGGGAGTACGGTCTGACGCTCTGGAACCACTGACGCTGTGAGTCCGGATCGTCAGTTCGGCGATGGACCCGACCATAGGCCGGGCGTCCCGGCAACCACCAATGGCAGATCCGATGACCGCCATAGGCATTCCAATGGGTGCCGGGGAATAGGCTTGTCGGGTGAACCGCCCCGACGCCCAGACGCCCGCACCTCCTCCGGCCTCGCATCCCGGGCCGGCCGACCTCAACCTGTTGCGCACCTTCCTGGCCGTCCATCGCGCCGGGTCGTTCACCGCGGCCGCCCAGGTGCTGGGCCTCTCCCAGCCCACGGTGACCACCCAGATCCGCGCGCTGGAGCGTCAGGGCGGGCGCGAGCTGTTCGAACGGCTGCCGCGCGGGGTGGCCCCGACGCCGGTGGCGGAGGAGCTCGCCGCCCGGATCGCCGGGCCGCTCGACGCGCTCGCGGCCGCCACCGGCACCGGCGTCCACCCCGAGGCCGGGGCCGAACCCGTCCATCTGGCCGGTCCCGCCGAACTGCTCGGCACGCTCGTCCTGCCCGCGCTCGCCCCGCTGGTCGCCGAGGGCGTGCGGCTGCGGGTGACGGCGGGCCTGACCGATCCGCTGCTGGAGGAGCTGCGCGCGGGCCGGTACGACCTGGTCATCGCGACGAGCCGGCCGCGCGGCCGCACCCTGTCGGCCGTGCCGCTGGGGGACGAGGAGTTCGTGTTGGTCGCCGCGCCGGTCTGGGCCGAGCGCGTGCGCGGGCGGCTCGCGGTCGAGGGCCCGGCCGCCCTGCACGAGGTGCCGCTGGTCGCGTACGCCGAGGACCTGCCGATCGTCCGGCGCTACTGGCGTCATGTGTACGGCCGCCGGCTCACCTGCCGGGCCGCCCTCACCGTGCCCGATCTGCGCGGGGTCGTCGCCGCGGTGGCCGCCGGGGCGGGCTTCGCGGTCGTCCCGCGCTACCTCTGCGCGGACCGGCTGGCCGACGGCGGGCTGGTCCTGCTGGCCGACCCGGAGGATCCGCCGATCAACACCGGCTACCTCGTCCAGCGCCCCGGCGCGGAGGCGAGCCCGCAGCAGGCCCGGGTCCGCGACCACCTGCTGGCGGCCGCCCGGACGTGGTGACGACCCGGCCGGGGCCGCCTTCCCCCAGGGGCCCGACCAGGTGTCCGGGGTGAGGGGCCGCATCCCTTGACAGGTGGTTCGGGTACTGGATTACTGGGCCTTCGAGCGCTGACCGAATGATCGGTCGGCACCTGGTGCGGGGCGGAGAGGGCAAGGAGACGCGATGAGCGCTGGAGCGACCGGCCCGTCCCGCCCGGGTGCACGCCGGGGGGAGCCGCTCCCGGCCGGACTGCTCGACGCCGGGGAGCGGATGACCGGCGAGGAGCTGGAGGGGCACCAGCTGAAGCACCTGCGGGCCACCCTGCGCCACGCGTACGACCAGGTCGAGCTCTACCGACGCAAGTTCGACGCGGCCGGGGTGACCCCCGAGGACTGCCGGACCCTCGCGGACCTGGCCCGGTTCCCCTTCACCACCAAGGCCGACCTGCGGGAGAGCTACCCCTTCGGGATGTTCGCCGTCCCGATGGAGGAGGTCCGGCGGATCCACGCGTCCAGCGGCACCACCGGCCGGCCCACCGTGGTCGGGTACACCGACCACGACCTCTCGGTCTGGGCCGACGTCGTCGCCCGCTCCATCCGGGCGGCCGGTGGCCGGCGCGGCCACAAGGTGCACGTCGCGTACGGGTACGGCCTGTTCACCGGCGGCCTGGGCGCGCACTACGGCGCCGAGCGGGCCGGCTGCACCGTGATCCCCGCCTCGGGCGGCATGACGGCCCGGCAGGTGCAGATCATCCTGGACTTCCGGCCCGAGATCATCATGGTCACCCCCTCCTATCTGCTCACCCTCCTCGACGAGTTCGAGAAACAGGGCGTCGATCCGCGCAGCACCTCGCTGCGGGTCGGCATCTTCGGCGCCGAGCCGTGGACGGAGGCGATGCGCCACGAGATCGAGGAGCGGATGGACATCCACGCCGTCGACATCTACGGCCTCTCCGAGGTGATGGGCCCGGGCGTGGCGCAGGAGTGCGTGGAGACCAAGGACGGGCTGCACATCTGGGAGGACCACTTCTACCCGGAGGTGGTGGACCCGCTCACGGATCAGGTGCTGCCCGACGGCGAGAGCGGCGAGATCGTGTTCACCTCGCTCACCAAGGAGGCGCTGCCCGTCGTCCGCTACCGCACCGGCGACCTCACCCGCCTGCTGCCCGGGACGGCCAGGCCGGCCTTCCGGCGGATGGCGAAGGTCACCGGCCGTTGCGACGACATGATCATCCTGCGCGGGGTGAACGTCTTCCCGACCCAGGTCGAGGAGATCCTGCTCCGCACCCCGGCCGTGGCGCCGCACTTCCAGCTGCGCCTCACCCGCCGGGGCCGGCTGGACCACATGACGGTCCGGGTCGAGGCCCGCCCCGGCGCCGCGCCCGAGCAGCGGGAGGCCGCCAGGGCGGCGATCGCCCGGGGGGTGAAGGACGGCGTAGGCGTCACCGTGGAGGTCGAGGTGGTGGAGCCGTACACCCTGGAGCGTTCGGTGGGCAAGATCCGCCGGGTGATCGACCTGCGGGAGCGGTGAGTACGACGGGGGCGTGCGGCGCGAGCGTCGCGCCGTACGCGGGAGGGAGCGGCCGGAGGCCGGCGGTCACTTCTCGACGAGGACGATGTCCTCGATGTTCCGGGTCATCCTGATCGTGTTGCCGTCGATCTCGACGACGCGCTGGAGCCCCGTGACGGAGGTGGTCTGCTCGGGGAGGAAGAACTCCTCGCCCTCGCCGGCCAGGAAGGCGGGGAAGCAGGTGAGCGAGGGGCCGAAGAGACGGATGTAGTCCGCGAGGCGGCGGAAGAGCTTCGGCAGGATCACCTGGTGTTCGGTGATCGACTTGAGGTCGTCGATCGTGGTGCCGGTGGTGGTGACGTCGTGGGCCCAGACGCCGGTGGGCGCCTTGGTGGCCCGCGCCTGCTGGGCGGTGGCGGTCATGTCGAGGCGCAGTTCCTTGGGGAGGTTGCTGTAGAAGGTCGGGTAGACCAGGCCGAGCGAGAGCAGGTGGTGGTTGGCGGTCTGGTGCAGCAGGGAGGGGGTGACGTCGATCCGCCGGCCGTTCGGGACGTTCACCGGGAGGTCGCCCCGGCCGACCAGCGCGATGCAGCGGCCGTAGGTGTCGGCGCCACTGGTGAGGACGAAACCGGGGACGACCTCGGGGGTCGAGCCGGTGACCTTCCCGTCCGAGCCCCGGACGACGTCGCTGAAGCCCAGCCAGGAGATCAGCTCGTCGCGGGCGCCGACGGCGCCCAGGCACAGCGGCTGGTGGACGGAGTCGGGGCCGACACCCGAGTAGTGGGTCTCCAGGGCGTCGATGCCCTCCATGCGGATCTTGCCGCCGCCGCGGCTGTTGCGTTCGACCCGGTGCTCGCCGGGTACGTCGCACCAGAAACCCGGATCCTGCGGCAGGAAGTGCACGGTGTCGCCGTCGGGCTCGCTGCCGATGAGCCGGTACGTTCCCTTGATCGCCAGCATGGGCACGGAATGCCTCCGGAAGGTGAGTGGTGGGGCACTCATCGTTGCTCCGTGTCCGAAGCGGTCCGGTGACCGGCGGCGACTCATTCGGGTGCCGCGCCGAGTGCGGAGGCGCGGAGGGGGCGTGCGCCCCGGTGGCCGGCGCCGGGTGCGAACGGGTGAGCCCTCTACGATGAGGCCATGAGCGGGAGCCTACGGCTATCAGGTGCACGCCGGTCGCAGCAGCCGGACGGCCGGCGGCGGCCGGCCGGGGAGCCACAACCGGCCGCCGGGCCGGCGGTGAACGCCGGGCCGACCGGGCACGACAGGGCGACGGGGAACGACGAGCGGCTGGAGACGGCGGCCGCCGTCCTCGCGCTGCTCGCCGACCGCACCCGGCTCGCGCTGATGCAGCGCCTGGGGGAGGGCGAGGCCGACGTCACGACGCTGACCGAGGCGTGCGGCGCGGCGCGTCCGTCGGTCAGCCAGCACCTGGGCAAGCTCCGGCTGGCGGGCCTGGTCACCACCCGCAAGGACGGGCGGCGGGTCGTCTACGCCCTGCGGCACGGACATCTGCGCCGGCTGGTCAACGAGGCGCTCAATGTCGCGGACCACCAGATCAGCGGGCTGCCGCCGCACGACTGAGCCCGCCCGGAGGGCCCGACCCGACCCGACCCGGTACCGCCGTCGGGCGGCGGGTGCCGGGTCGGGTCGGGCCCCGTCCGTCAGCGGCGCAGCGGGCCCTCGCAGGTGTAGTCGGCGGTGCCGGCCTGGCCGGTGGGCCAGACGTCGACCTTGCCGAACCAGCAGGTCATGTCGGCGAGGTTGTTGGCGGCGGCGCCGCCCCGGCCGAGCAGGTAGGTATCGACGGTGGCGGCCATGTCGGCCCGGACCTTGCCGGCGTCGGCCGTGTTGGTGAGGTTGGCGGTGATGCGTCCGGAGCAGCTGAAGCGCATCTTGTTGTTCCAGTCGCCGTTGTCCTTGCAGAGCGGGGCGTTCTGGGTGGCGGTGGTGAAGGCGCTCTGGACCTCGGCGGCCCAGGCGTACCGCAGGGAGCTGTTCGCGGTGTACGTGGTCACGGGGACGTAGAGGGAGTCGGCGAGCGGGATCTCGGCGTCCAGGTAGGCCGTGTACTCGTGCTGGAGCGCGGTGTCCCGGCCGAGGCGGTCGCGCCAGGCGTCGTAGCCGGCCTTGTCGTCGGCGCGCAGCAGGCGGTACATCTCGGCCAGCTGGTCGGGGTGCCGCTCGCCGAGCAGGTTGAAGAAGGTCGCCGCGTACGGGTAGGCGCGGAAGCCCTGGGAGGCCCAGGTGGCGTGCAGGACCTGGTCGACGGTCAGGCGCGGTGTCCCGGCCTCGTCGTCCCAGCCGACCTGGCGGACCATGTACTTGCGGGCCCGCACGCCGCCGTCGCGGGTGGAGCCGGCGAAGTACTCGGCGGTGCCCTCGTTCATGGCGAAGGTCGCGTCGGAGGGCCAGCGGCTGGTGTAGCCGGACTCGGGGATGGCCCAGCGGGCGTTGAGGTAGTGGGTGTACTCGTGGCGGAAGAGCTCCTCCAGGCTGAAGTACGACTCCTGGGTGGTCCGCTGGTAGGTGTAGAAGGTGGAGCGCTCCTCCAGGAACATGCCGCCGTTGTTGACGTCGCCGATCCCGAACAGCATGGACTGGAAGGCCTGGTAGTGGCTCTTGGTGTCGTACAGCTGGACGGTGAGCACCGGGTGGTCGTCCCCGGCGATCGGCTGGTCGGTGCCCAGGACGCGGAAGAACTGGGCCTTGACCTGCTTGGTGGCGTAGTAGAGCTGGTCGGCGGTGGCCCGGTCGAGCGCGGTGCGCACGACCAGGGTGCCGTTGTCGTAGCTGAAGGTGTTCGGGAAGAGCACCCTCTCGATGTCGGCGCGGCACACGCCGTACTGCGTGCAGAGCCCGAGGTCGTTGACCGGCCCGACCAGGTTGGCCCAGGGCTTGCTCATCCGGCCGAAGGTCGCCGCGGTGAGCTCCAGTTGGGCGCCGATCCGGGACTTGACCTCCGCCTTCAGGGCGTCGATCTGGGCGAAGCGACCGTACTCCAACATGGCGTCGGAGGCGGCCCACTCGCTGTAGGTCCCCTTGAGGTGGGCGTAGCCGGCGTAGGCGCGGAAGGCCTCGCGGTAGTCGGCGTCGGCGGCCACCGCGGCCCGGAAGAGCCCCTGCGGATCCTCGCCGACGTTGCTGATGCCCTGGAAGTTGATCTGCAGAGCGCCCTGGACGGCCCAGTTCCAGCCCGGGTCGCCGATGACGCTGCTGCCGGGGGCGAACGTCCGGACGATCTGCTTGACCAGCGGGATGCGCGCCAGACGCAGGCCGGGGGCGCTGCCGGTCTGCAGCAGCTCACCCATCGTCGAGCCGTTGGTGGTGGTGGGCTCGAACACCCGCGGGTTGGCGGTGTAGTCGCGGATGGCGCGGTCGACGGCGGCCACGGTGACGGCGTCGCCGAGGTTGATCTCGCCGTAGGAGAAGTCGAAGTAGACGGCTATGTGCAGGTAGTACCAGAGTTCCTGCTGGTTGAGGTTGTTGGCGCTGTCGAAGCGCGAGGAGAGCTGGCTGATCCGCGCGGCGACGGCCTGGACGTGCGCGGGGGTCATGACCTTGGCGGTTTGAACGTTCCAACTGGTCAGCAGCGGACGCAGGCAGTCCTGGTAGGTGTGGCTGCGGTCGGTCAGGAAGTCGGTCAGCTGGGCCGGGGTGAGGGAGGTGAACACCTCGGGCGGGCAGGGCGTCGCCTGGGTGGTGACGGCGGCGAGGGCGGCCTCGGCCGGGTCGCCGTCGGGGGTGCCGGTGGTGGGCTGGAGTGCGGCGGCGCCGGGCCCGCCCTGCGGGCCGACGGCGCCGGGCCCGCCGGGGGCGGCCCGGTGGGCGACCTGGTCGGCGGCCGGATCGGTGGCCTGCGCCGGGGTCCTGGTGACGCCGGCGGAGCGGGCGGTGCTGGCGGGCGCGGCGCCGACGGCCTGGGCGCTCTGCACCAGCGGCACGGCGAGGGTCGTGGCCAGGGCTGCCGAGAGCAGCGTGTTGCGCATGGTTCTGGAGGTGGGCACCGGGTCTCCTCGGTGGGGCGTGGGGGGTGTCAGGCGTGGGGGTGTCGTGCCCGGGCCGCCGGAGGGGGGAGGAAGGGCGGCGGATGGCCTGCCGAGCGACGGCAGGCGGAGGGTGACAGGTCGTAACATAGTAATGTGAAATTGCACTTGCAAGAGATTGCGTGCCTGTTATCCATTCGTGTTCTTTGCGCGAAGGTCTTGACGTTGCTCGGGGTGCGAGCTTCACTATGGCTCTCTCGTTGAAACCTGTTTGGTTCTGATGAGTTATGTCTGTTTGAACGTTCAAATCGAAGGGTTGTCTCATGTCGGCGCGGACCCTCCCCGAGTACCTGCGACAGTTCGACGAGCCGGCCGGCTATCTGGACTTCGCTCGGGTCGGGCCGGTGTCGGCCGACGTGCGCACGGTGCTGACCCGGTCCGCCGAGTTGATGCACGGCCAGGGTCTCGCGGCCCTGGCCGAGTTGGACCGCTCGGTGGCGCGGACGGCACGGACGGCGGCGGAGTTGCTCGGCTGTCTGCCGCACGAGATCGCCTTCGTCGGGTCGACCTCGCACGGAATGTTCGCGGCCGCCCACGCCGTCCGGGGCGAGGGTGTGGTCCTGGTCGGGCGCGACGACTTCCCCGGCGCCGTCTATCCCTGGCTGCGCGCGGCCGGAAACGGCCGCCTCACGGTGCGCCTGATCGACGGCCCGGTCACCGCCGAGGCCGTCCGGGCCCACCTGGACGACCGGGTGCGGGCGGTGTCGGTCTGCGCGGTGGACTCCGCGACCGGCTTCCGGGCGCCGCTCGCCGCGATCAAGGAGGTGATCGGACCGGACCGGGTCCTCGTGGTGGACGCCATCCAGGCACTCGGTGCGGTCGAGTTCGACGCCGACGCCGCCGACGTGCTCGCCTCCGGTGGCCAGAAGTGGCTGCGGGCCGGCTGGGGCGCCGCGCTGCTGATGGTGCGCGACCGTGTCGCCGGGCTGCTCGAACCCGGGCTCGGCGGCTGGTCCGGCGTCATCGACCCGATCGGCGCGGGTGACCACCCGCGCCCGGCCCGTCCGGGCGCCGTCGCGCACACGCTCACCAATCCCGACGGACCGGCCGTCGCGGCCCTGGGCGCGGCCCTGGAACTCGTCCGGGGGGTCGGCGTCGGGCCGATCAACGCCCGGATCGGCGAGTCGCTCGACGCCCTGCTCGACGCCGCCCGCACGGTGGGTGCGCGGACGGCGGGGGGTGGGTCGGCGGCCGGCGGGCCGGCCGGCCCGCCGGGGTGGCGGGTGGCCGGATCCGCCACGGGCAGCGGGATCGCCCGCTTCCACCTGCCGGGCGCCGACCCGCAGGCCGTCCACGACGCCCTGACGGCGGCCGGCCTCGCCACCACCCTGCGCACGCCCTGGGTCCGGCTCTCGCCGCACGCCTCCACCGACCGCCCGGACGCCGTCGCCCGACTCACCGAGGCGCTGCGCGCGGTGCCCACGGGCTGACCGGACCCGGCCGCCCGCCGCACGTCCGTCCGCCGTCCGCCGTCCGCCGTCCGCCGCACGTCCGCACGCCGCCCGTCCGCCCTACCGGCCCCGCCGGCCTGACCGGCCCGGTCCGTCCGTCGCTCCAGCTCTCCGTCGCAACCCGTCGCCACCCGCGAGGGTGCCGTGCCCCACCCCGCCACCACCCCTCAGAGAGGTCAGCCATGTCATCTGTCTCCCGTCGGGACCTGCTGCGCGCCACCGGCGCCGGCGCGCTCGCCCTCACCGCGGGCGGCGCGCTCGCCGCCTGCGGCGGGTCCGACTCCCTCACCGGCACCGGCGGTGACGCCGCCACCGGTACCGTCACCGTCTGGTCCTGGACCACCGCGGCCCAGGCGCTGCGCGGCGTCGTCCCGGCCTTCGAGAAGGACAACCCGGGGATCAAGGTCGATGTCCAGGACGTCGGCAACCCGGCGATCTGGGACAAGATCACCGTCGGTCTGGCAGCCGGCGGGCAGGGTCTCGCCGATGTGCTGCACATCGGCTGCGACTACCTCCCCGGCTACCTGGAGAAGTTCCCCGGTGGCCTGGCCGACCTCTCGGCGCTCGGCGCCGACGCCCACAAGGACAAGTTCGCCCAGGGGCTCTGGCCGGTGGTCAGCGGCAAGGACGGCCACGCCTACGCGCTGCCCTGGGAGGTCAACCCGCTCGGCTTCTACTACCGCAAGGACTACTTCGACAGGGCGGGCCTGGACCCGGCCACCTTCGAGACGTGGGACGACGTGCTCGCCGCCGCCGACGCGTTCAAGGCGGCCAACCCGGGGATATCCCTGATCGGCATCAACAAGCCCGCCACCCCCGAGGCCGACCTCGACTTCCTGCAGTCGCTGATGCAGCTCCAGGGCGCGTTCTACTTCGACCTCAAGGGCGCCATCACCCTGGGCTCCCCGGAGGCGGTGCGCGCGCTCACCGTCCTCAAGCGCCTGGAGGACGCCGGCCTGGTCGGCGACGCGGCCGGTGACCAGGGCTGGCTCAACCTGGTGAAGGCCGGCAAGGTCGCCGTCGCCCCGCTGCCCGCCTGGGCCGCGCACTACCTGGAGACCAAGCTCCCCGACCAGAGCGGGAACTGGCGGCTGGCCCGGCCCCCGGCGGTCACCGCCGGCGGCAAGCGCGCCGCGATCGTCAACTCCACCCACCTCGCCGTCGCGGCGTCCAGCCCCCGCCGGGTCGCCGCCTGGAAGTTCGTCGAGTACGCGCTCACCCGGCCGGCCTCGGTCAACGGCATGTTCACCGCCGGCGGCGTCTTCCCGTCCCTGACGGCGGCCTACGCGGATCCGATGTACGCGGCGCCGAACCGCTTCTACGGCGGCCAGCCCGTCCTGAAGACCTTCGCCGACCTGCTCGGCGAGGGCGCGGACGCGACCAACTACTCCGCCGACTACGCCCGCGCGCTGAAGCTCGCCAGCGACGCCCAGGTCAAGGTCCTCGTCAAGGGCGCCGACCCGGCGGCCGTGCTCCAGGACGCGGCCAAGCAGCTCGCCCAGCAGACCGGGCGCACCGTCGCATGACCGCCACCGCCCGACTCGTCGAGCCCGTCGGGGCGGTGGCGACACCGGCCCGGCGCCGGGCGGTGCTGCGCCGCCGCGCGCTGCCCTATCTGCTGCTCGCCCCCGCGCTGATCCTCTTCGCGGTGTTCAAGGCCTACCCGATCATCTCCTCGCTGCTGCTCTCGCTGACCACCGGTTCCGGTTCGGCCACCAAGAGCGCCGGGCTGGCCAACTACCGGCGACTGCTGGACGACCCGCTGTTCTGGACGGCCCTGCGCAACACCGGCGTGATCCTCGTGGTCCAGGTGCCGCTGATGCTCGGGCTGGCGCTCTTCCTGGCCGTCGGCATCAACTCGGCCGTCGTGCGCTGGCGCGCCGTGTGGCGGCTCGGCGTCTTCATGCCCTCCGTCACCGGCCTGGTGGCCACCGGCGTGATGTTCGCCTTCCTGCTGAACACCGACCAGGGCGCCATCAACTGGCTCCTCGACGCCGTCGGCCTCCCCTCGGTGGACTGGCTCGGCAATCCGTTCTGGTCCCGGATGTCCATCGTCCTCGTCCTCACCTGGCACTACACCGGCTACAACGCCGTCATCTACCTGGCCGGCCTGCAGGGCATCCCCAAGGAGCTGTACGAGGCCGCGATGGTGGACGGCGCCGGACCGCTGCGCCGCTTCTGGTCGATCACCGTGCCGGCCCTGCGGCCCGTGCTGCTCTTCACGGTGGTGCTCTCCACCATCGGCACGCTGCAACTCTTCGACGAGCCCTACGTGCTGACCCGCGGCGGCCCGGACAACGCCACCCTCACCGTCTCGATGTACCTGTACGAGAACGGCTTCCGGTACTTCGACTTCGGCTACGCCTCCGCCATCGCCTACGCCCTCACGCTGATCGTGTCGGTGCTCGGCGCCCTCCAGATGCGCCTGATGGGAGAGCGCTCATGACCACCGTGACCACGGAGAGCGGGCGTCGGCGCGGTGTTCGCGGCGCTCGGAAGACGCGACTGCGCGGCCTGCCCCTGACCCTCGTGCTGGCCGGAGTCGCCGGGCTCTCGGTCGGCCCCTTCTACTGGCTGGTGGTCGCCGCCAGCCACAAGGACAGCGAGATCTTCTCCTGGCCGCCGGCGCTGCTGCCCGGCGACAGCTTCGGCGACAACGTCGACCGCCTCCAGGCCAAGATCGGGCTGGGCCGGGTGCTCGTCAACTCGCTGCTGGTGGCCGGGCTGCAGACGGTCGGCGCGCTGATCGTCGCCCTGCTGGCCGGCTACGCCTTCGCCAAGTTCCGGTTCCGGGGCCGCACCGTGCTGTTCGCCGTGCTGCTCTCCACCCTGGTGGTGCCGGAGCAGGTGATGCTGGTGCCGCTGTTCAAGATGATGATGTCCTTCGGCCTGCTCGACAGTTACCAGGCCGTCGTGCTGCCGGGCCTCTGCGTGCCGTTCGCGATCTTCCTGATGCGTCAGGCCCTGAGCGGGATGCCGGACGAACTGCTGGACGCCGCCCGGGTCGACGGCGCCGGCGAGTTCCGGGTGCTGTGGAGCGTGGTCGTCCCGGTGATGCGCCCGGTGCTCGCCGCGCTGTCGATCTTCCTCTTCCTGGGTTCGTGGAACCAGTTTGTCTGGCCGCTGATCGCCCTGCGCAGCGCCGAGATGCACACCCTGCCGGTGGCGCTCGCCACGCTCCACGGCATGAAGAGCAGCACCGACTACGGCGCGATCCTCGCCGGGACCGCCGTTTCCACCGTGCCGATGATGGTCCTCTTCCTGGTCCTTCAGCGGCAGTTCATCTCCGGCCTGCTGGCCGGCGCTACGAAGGGCTGACCATGGAAGAGATCTGGGAGCCGCACGCCGGCGCGGCCGCCGCCGGCCGACGCCGCCCGCTGGCCGTCGAGGGGCTGGACCTGCTGGTCACCGGCGAGGTCACGGCACGGGTGACCGACGAGGGCGTCGTCGAGGTCACCGCGGCCGACGACGGCGAGGTGCGGATCGAGTGGCGCGTCCCGTGCGTCGACGCGACCGCCTTCTGGAGTCCGGACAGCAGCCTCACCGGCTGGCTGCCGGCGAGCTGGAGCGCGCCGCGCCGGGTGTCCCTCACCCGTGGCGCACCGGTCGCCGCCCTCGTCGGCACCGGCGACGTGGCGATCTGCGCCTTCGCCGCCGACCGGGCGGACGTGCTGGCCGGCGCCGGAGTCGTCGAGGAGACCGCCGAGTTCCGGTTCTGGGTGCAGGCCACCGGGCGGCTGACCGTCCGGATCGACACCTCGCGCCGGCACTTCGCCCGCTGCCTGGCCGGCATCGCCGGCTGGTGGTGGGCCGACCGGGAGGCCGTCGTCCCGGACGCCGCCCGCCTGCCCGCGTACTCGACCTGGTACTCGCTGCACCAGAACGTCAGCCCCGCGGCGGTCGAGTCCCAGGCCGCCCTCGGCAAGGAGCTGGGGCTGGACCTGATCATCGTCGACGACGGCTGGATGACCGGCGACCGCACCCGCGGCTACGCCCACTGCGGGGACTGGGAGCCGATCTCGCTGCCCGACACCGCCGCCCACGTGCAGCGCGTGCACGACCTCGGGGTCCAGTACATGCTCTGGTACGCCCTGCCGTTCATCGGCCGGGACAGCGAGGCAGCGCGGAAGCTCGGCCGGTACGCGCTGAAGGAGGACGACCGGATGGGCGTGATCGTGGCCGACCCGCGCTACGCCGTCGTCCGCGACCACCTCACCGACCGGCTCGCCCGGGCCGTCGAGGAGTGGGGGATGGACGGGCTGAAGATCGACTTCGTGGACTGGTTCGACGTCCAGGACCCGCCCCCGGCCGGGCCGGAGGCGGACTGCGCCACCGTGGCCGAGGGCGTCGAGCGGCTGCTCGGCGGGATCCGGAGCCGGATCGCCGCCGCCCGCCCGCACGCCATGATCGAGCACCGGCAGCCCTACGTCAGCCCCGGCCTCTGGCCCTACACCACCATGGTCCGGGCCACCGACTGCCCGCTCAGCCCGGCCGAGAACCGCCAGCGCACCATCGACACCCGACTGGTCGCCGGACCGATGGCGGTCCACGCGGACATGCTCATGTGGCACCCGGCGGAGCCGCCCGAGCAGGTGGCCTGCCACCTCATCAACGTGCTGTTCTCGGTGCCGCAGATCTCGGTCGACCTGGCGGCCCAGACCCCCGAGCAGCGCGAGGTCCTCGCCTTCTGGCTCGGCCTCGTGCGCGAGCACCTCGCCACCCTGCAACTCGGCGAGCTGCGTCCGGACCGCCCCGACCTCGGCTACCCGATGGTCACGGCCGCCGGCCCGGACACCGTGGTGGTCGGGCGGTACGCGCCGCTGCCCGTCCGGGCGGTCGCCGGGTCGTGGCGCACGCTGCTGGTCGCCAACGCCGACGCCGACCCGGAGGTCCACCTGCTGGGCGGCTCGGGGGACGCGGAGGCCACCGTCCAGGACGCCCGGGGGCGGGTGCTGCGGCAGGGCGTCCTCGACCTGACCGGGTCGGCCGTCGTGGCCGTACCGCGCGGCGGGCTGCTGACGCTGCGCCGACCCTGAGTCCGGTCGGTCCGGGCCGGTCGGACGGCTGTCGCGCCCGTACCGGGCCCGTACCGGCCACCGGCCCGGGGCGGCCGTGTGATTGCCTGGTCGCGTGACCGCATGACCCCTGACCGACCGAGCGGAGGACCCATGTCCGAGGGAGTGTCCCGGCCGCGCCGCGGCGCCACGACGATCGAGGAGGTCGCCCGGGCGGCCGGGGTCTCCCGGCAGACCGTCTCCAACGCCATCAACGCACCGCAGAAGGTCCGGCCGGAGACCCTGGCCCGGGTCACCGCGACCGTCGAGCGGCTCGGCTACCAGCCGGACCAGTCGGCCCGCTCACTGCGCACCGGGGCCCGCCGCACGCTCGGCTACCTCGCCCCGGTGGACGACCCGTTCGACCCCAACCCGCTGATGGCCGGCTTCCTGGAGGCGCTGGTCGACGCGGCGGGCGCCGAGGGGCAGCGGGTGCTGCTCTTCCGCCCGGCGCCCGGCACGGCGGACCCGCGGCCGGCGATCGACGAACTGCTGGCGGCCCGCCAGGTGGACGGCCTCGTCCTGGCGGACGTCCTGCGGGACGACCTCAGGGTCGCCCACGTCGTGCGGTCCGGCGTGCCGTTCGCCGCCTTCGGGCGGACCGGCGCCGCCGGTCCGCAGCACTGGGTGGACATCGACAACACCGCGGCGATGGCGCAGGTGGCCGGGCACCTCGCGGCGCAGGGCCACCGCCGGGTCGGCTTCGTCGGGGGTGCGGCCGGTCTGCCGTGGATGGCGGACCGGCGCGAGGGCTTCCGCGCGGAGGCGGACCGGCTGGGCCTGACCGTCGTGGAACCGGGGCAGCGGGGCGCCGGGGCCCAGGGCGCCGGCGTCGGTGTCGGTGTCGCGGCCGTGCGGGCGCTGCTGCGCGGGGCCGACCGGCCGACGGCCATCGCGACCGGCAGTGATCTGCTGGCCATCGACGTCTACGAGGCGGTCCGTGCCGAAGGCCTGACCGTCGGCCGGGACGTGGCGGTGGTGGGCTTCCACGACACGCCGCTCTGCCGGCACCTGCACCCCGCGCTGACCTCCGTCCGGCTGCCCCTGCCGGCCATCGCGGCCGGGCTGGTGCGACTGCTGCTGGCCCAGGTGCGGGGCGAGCAGCCGCCGGGGGAGGGGCTGGTGCTGCCGGCCGAACTGGTCGTCCGGGACAGCTCGCGGTGAGCGCCCGACCGGCCGGGGGCCGGACCGCGATGGTTGCCCGGGGGCGCCGCCCCGGCGCCCCCGGGCAACCACCGGCGGTGAACGGGTCGACGTGCGGTCAGGCGTCGGCGGACGCGTCAGCCGGCCACGGCACGGTGGTCTCGGCCGGGGCGGCGTAGTCGATCCCGGGGACGTTCCAGCCGTAGAGCCGGCCGACCTGGTCGTGGAACCACCCGGTGTCCGCGCTGACCTCGATGGACTCGCTGCCCACCCGGTCCCACACCGCGCGGACGGCCGCCTGGACGTCGGGGTCCATCTCCCAGTCGTCCAGGCGGACCCGGCCCCGGTCGTCCAGTCCGAGGTCCGCGCGGCCGGTCAACCGGCTCCACAGCGCTTCGGCCTGGTCGACGGTGCTCTGCCACCGGTCGGCGGTGACGCGGTGCAGGATGCTGGTGTAGAGCGCGATGCTCGGGATGGCGGTGGACGCCTGGGTGACGGCCGCGCCGGCGACCACGGTGTAGGCGTGACCGATGCCTTCGAGCCGGGTGTCGAGGGCACGGGCGGTGTCCTCCAGGTGCTGCTTGGCCGCGCCGATGGTGCCGGCCCGGTAGATCGGCGCGGTGATGTCGGACCCGACGTAGGACAGCGCGACGGTCCGGAAGCCGTCGGCGAGCAGGCCCTTGGACTGCAGGGCGTCCACCCACAGCTGCCAGTCGGCGCCGCCCATGACCTGCACGGTCGCGTCGCGCTCGGCATCGTCCGCGGCCGTCAGGTGCAGGTCGCCGAGCTGCGGCACGCCGTCCTCGAACACGAGGGTCCTGGCCCGGTAGTCGGAGCCGAGCGGCTTGATGACGGAGTGGTGGACCTCGCCGGTCAGCGGGTCGGTGCGGCGCGGGGCGGCGATGCTGTAGACGAGCAGGTCGACCTTGCCGAAGCGCTCGGCCAGCCGGTCGGTGGCCTCGTCCTTGACGGCGTCGGAGAAGGCGTCCGCATTGAGGAACGAGAAGTCGGCGCCGGACTCGGCGGCGAGCTCGGCCGTCCGCGCGGTGCGGTACCAGCCCGCGCCGGCGGTGCGGCGCGCGGTCTCGGCGCCCTCGAAGGCGATACCCAGACCGCGCATCCCGTGGGCGCGCAGGCCGACCACGGTCGCGGCCAGGCCGTAGCCGGCGCTGGAACCGATGACGAGGGCGACCGGGCCGGGCTCGTCGGTGGCGACCTCCCGGACCTGCTGCCACATGTGGTCGACCACGGCCGCGCACCCGGTCGGGTGGCTGTTGACGTACAGGTAGCCGCGGTTGCCGGGCTTGATCTCGCGGATGCTCACTCGTTGGGTCCTTCGGTGCGGAGGTGGCGATGCAGAGCGTGCCCTGCCGGGCGGTGACCGGGCGGGTCCGGGCGGGGCGGTCGACGCGCGGAGCCGTGGTCGGACGGGCCCGCTCCACATCCTCGGCGGTCGGACGCCGACCGTCGGTGGCGACCTGCGTCAGAAGTGAGTACGAAATCTTGTGGGCTATACAGCCGTCCCGGCCGCCGGCCTCGGCGTTTCCGCACGGCCGGACGCCGGCCGGGGCCGTCAGGAGGCGGCCCGGCCCGGCGTCCGCGAGGACCGCCGGAGCGGGCACGGCACCGCCGGTACGGTCGAGGGCCGTACCGGCCGCCGGTCGAAGCGGCGGCCTTGCCACCCCCACCGGGCGGCCGTGAACCGGGTGGCTCCGAACGAGTGGAATTGCCGGAACGCGCACCGGACCAGAACCGGCACCCGGGGTCCTGATGGTGACGTTTGCCATCTGAGCCCCCGAGATGGAAGAGGCGCCGGCCATGCGACGTACCCCCTCCCGCCGTCTGCTCGCCGCCGCGCTCCTTGCGGTGTCCGTGCTGGCCCCGACGGCGGTGACCCCCGCGACGGCCCTCCACGCCGTCAGCGCCGACCGGTACCTCCAGGACGACTACCCGCCCGGCGGTCTCGGCCCCGAGCTGACCGCCCGGCTCGACAAGGCCATCGAGGACGTCCGCGAGCAGGCCGGGATCCCCGGCGTCGCCGTCGGACTGTGGATGCCGGGCAAGGGGAGCTACGTCCGCGCGACCGGGGTCGCCGACACCACCACCGGCAAGCCGATGTCCACGGACTTCTTCCAGCGGATCGGCAGCGAGACCAAGACCTTCACCGTCACCGCGCTGCTCGAACTCGTCGACGACGGCCGGATCGGGCTGGACGACCCGATCTCCGACTACGTCGAGGGCGTGCCCTGCGGTCCCGACATCACGCTGCGTCAGCTCGCCGAGATGCGCAGCGGCCTCTTCCCCTACACCTCGGACCCGGACTTCATCCAGGCGCTGGAGAGCGACCCGAGCCGCCCGTTCACCCCGCGGGAGGTGCTCGCCTACGGATTCAAGCACGCGAACACCTTCGGCCCGGGCGAGAAGTTCGAGTACTCCAACACCAACCTCGTCCTGCTCGGCCTGGTGGTCGAGAAGGTCAGCGGCCGCAGCCTCGTCGACTTCATCGACGAGCGGGTGCTCCGTCCGGCCCGCCTGCGCCACACGCTGTTCCCGACCGGGCCCGAGTTCCCCGAGCCGCACGCGCGCGGCTACACCGACCAGACGCTGAACGGCGAGGTCGCGGACGCCACGGACTGGAACCCGAGCTGGGCCTGGGCGGCCGGGGCGATGATCTCGGACCTGCACGACCTGCGCCGCTGGGCCAGGATCCTCGCCACCGGGACGCTGCTCAGCCCGCAGACCCAGCGGGAGCGGCTCAAGGTGCTGCCGACCGGCTTCCCCGGAACGAGCTACGGCCTCGGAATCTTCGAGACCGGCGGCTGGATCGGCCACAACGGCTCCATCCCCGGTTACGAGACCGTCGCCGTCCATCTGCCCGCGCAGCGGGCCACCCTGGTGATCGAGATCAACACGGACGTCTTCTTCCAGGGCCAGGAGCCGTCCACCCTGCTCGCCCGGGCGATCACCGAGATCGCGACCCCGGACAACGTCTACGACCGCCCGGTCCCCCCGAAGTAGCCGCCGCGAGCCGTTCCCGGCACCGGCGCCTGCGGATGACGCTGCGCACGCGCCGGTGAGCCGGCTGCCCCGACCCGCGCGGTCACCGGGAGGCGGGTTCTTCCGCACCGGTTCCTCCGCACCCGTTCTTCTGCACCCGTTCTTCCGCACCCGAACCCCGCGCGCGCCTAGGGTGAGCGGGTGGCCGGTGGAGACCGCGGCGCCGGGTGTCGCCGCGGTCCGGACGAATCGGAGTGCGCATGGCCGTTCTGAAGACCTATGCCCGCCTCTGGGTGGACAGCCTCGACGACGCCCTTCCGCTGCTGCGGACGCTCACCGGCGCCGAGCCCGATCTGCGACTGGGCTTCGAGAGTATCGAGCTGGCGGCCGTCGGGGACTTCCTGGTGATCGCCGGCCCGGCCGGGGAGCGGGCCCGGTACGCGCACGCCTCCGCGACCGTGGTCGTCACCGACCTGGCCGAGCTGCGGGCGACCCTGCTGGCCGCCGGCGCCGTGATCACCACGCCCGAGACCACCTCGCCGACCGGTCGCTTCCTGTACGCCCGGCACGCCGACGGCGCCGAGGTCGAGTACGTGGAGTGGACCCCGGAGCTGGTCCGGCGGATCATCCGCCCCGCAGGGTGAGGGAGTCGACGCCGTGACGGAGTCGACGGCGGGGCTCGGCCCCCGCCGTCCGGCTCCGCCCGGCGCGGGGCGCCGTCAGGCCACCGCGGTGCCGCCCGGCCGGTCCGGCCCGTCCGGCCCGTCGTCCGCGGACTCCTCGGCGCGCTGCTCGGCCGCGCGGACCTGCTCGGCGAACTCCTCGGCGCCGATCCGCTCGACCGTCGCCCCGTGCCGGGCGGCGAACTCGTCGGCGGCGGCGGGGGAAGCCTCCCGGATGTCCAGCACCAGCAGGGCCGCGCCGTCCGGCACCCGTGGGGAGAGCACGATCAGGCCGGCTCCGCCCGTGGCGTTGCGGCCCTCCTCGGCGGCGTTGCCGAGCGCCGCACCGGCGGCGAATCCCAGCAGGGAGCCGATCGGTCCGCCGAGCAGCCCGATCAGGCCGCCGACCACGCCGGAGCCCACGGTCGCCACACCGGCCCCGCGGACATAGCCGTCCTTGGTCTCCAGCAGGCCGTCGGCCGAGCGCTCCAGGACGGCGGCCTGACGAACGCCGGTCAGGTGCTCCGCCTCCTCGAACGCCGGACGGCACGCGGAGGGGTCCGGGAAGGTGAGCAGAACGACGTTGTGCTGGTCGGTCATCGCACTCCGATCGGGGCGGGGCTGTTCCCTGGGCTGTTCCCTGGCCTCCCATCCTGACCGCGGCCGGACGGGCGTGCCACAGGAGCGGGCGCCTGTCCGGGACCCGCGGTTTCAAACGTCCCGACCGTCCCGCCCGGTCGCCGCCGTCCGGATTCCGGTCGGCTGCGGGCCGCCGGAGGCCGGGAACGCGGCCGGTCCAGGAGCCGCCCGGCCCGGGTGAGGGGCTCCGGCCAGCGGAGTCGTGGGCCGGGCGATCCTGGCCGGAAACCGGGTCGGGTGGATGCACGACCCTGGTGTGGCCGGTGGTGCGCTGGGAGGATCCGGAGTTCGGCACGTCCGTACCGGATTCCACTCCCTTCAGGAGGCACCATGCTGCCCACGGCAGAGCAGGTCCGCGCACTCAAGGACGAGGACTACCGGCTGACCCTCGGCCAGGGTCACCAGCTCCACCCGGCCGGGGACCCGGCGGGCGAGGTGTACGTGACCGCCGCGGTGCAGAACAGCACCTGCGACTCGTACTCCAGCTGCGCGCGCCTCTGTAGCTACTGAGCCCCCGGTGGGCGCCCCGCCGGGGGCGTGGGCGTCCACCCTCGGTGCCCCCTCCTCGGGCGTACCCCCGAGCCGGTCCTCGCCGTGAGCGCGGTACGCCCGAGGCGACGATCCCTCCGGCGGGCCTGAGACCCGACCCCGGGGAACCCCGACCGACCAGAGAGGCGGCGCCGGCCGTGCCCGACGTGTCCGAATTCCGGCGGGCCGCGGCCCGAGCCGTCCTGCCGGCCCGGCGCGGACGGCCGAGCGCCTCCGCCACCGAGACCACCACCGAGACCGCCACCGAGCGCGGGACCGAGAGCGAGACCGGGCGCGGAGCCCGGGCCGACCGGGTGCTCGACCGCTGGCGCGCCCAGCCGCCGTTCGACCGGCCGGGCTGGTTCGAACGCCGCCTCGCCGCCGACGGACTCGATCCGGCGGCGATGCGCGCCCTGCTGGCCGAGCCGCCCGAGGCCCTGGCCGAGCGCCTCGGCGCTCCCGAGCCGTGGGCCGAGCGGCTGGCCGCCGCCTTCGAGGCGCCCGCTCAGACCGGCCCGCCGGCGCTCGACGAGCAGCACGCCTTCGCGGCCCTCGCCGCGCCAGTGCTGGCGGACGCCGTCGAGCGGCTGCGCGCCGGCCTCGCCGCCCTCGGCACGGCGGATCCCGCGCTGTCCTCCCTCGGCACCCCCGAGGAGCTGACCGCGCTGGTCACCCCCGCGCTCACCGCCACCGCACACGCCCTGGCCGTCCGCACCGTGATCACCGAGCTCCATGTCGCCCGGCTCTCGGGAGGGTTGACCGGCGACACCGCCGAGGAGCGGTACCGGGGGTTCCTGGCCGGGCTCACCGCGCCCGAGC
The DNA here is from genome assembly GCF_040655255.1 of Kitasatospora sp. NPDC050463. Classification (NCBI taxonomy): domain Bacteria; kingdom Bacillati; phylum Actinomycetota; class Actinomycetes; order Kitasatosporales; family Streptomycetaceae; genus Kitasatospora; species Kitasatospora sp. NPDC050463. Next base: position 36,987 of record NZ_JBFAJO010000038.1, on the reverse strand, counting down.
GCGCGCTGCGACTCCTCGCCGAGTACCCGGTGCTGGCCCGCCGCCTCGCCGTGGCCGCGGAGCAGTGGACGGACACCCACCTCACCCTGTTCCGCCGGCTCGCCGCCGACCTCCCCGCCCTCTCCCACACCTTCGCCGACGGCCGCCCGCTCGGCCGGCTCACCGAACTCGCCACCGGCCTCGGTGACCGGCACCGCGGCGGTGCCACCGTCTGCGCCCTGCGGTGGGAACAGGACGGCGTCCGGGTGGTCTACAAGCCGCGCCCGCTCGGCGCCGAGCTGCACTTCCAGCAGCTCGTGGAACGGCTCAACCCGCGGCTGCGCCTGCCCCTGCCCGTGCTGCCCCACCTGCTCGGCGAGGGCTACGGTTGGGTGGCCCACGTCACCGCCGAACCGGCCCGTGACCGGGCGGAGTTGCGGGACTTCTACCACCGCGCCGGCGCCCTCGCGGCCCTGCTGTACCTGCTCGACGCGGTCGACTGCCATGCCCAGAACCTGATCGCCGTCCGCGACCGGCCCGTCCTGATCGACCTGGAGGCGCTGCTCCACCCCGATCTGCACGAGCCCGCCAAGGACCTCTCCGAGTCCGAGCGCCTCGCCCGCCACGACGCCGCGCACTCGGTGCTCCGTTCCGGGCTGCTGCCCGAACGGATGTGGGACGAGGACGGCAACGGTGGCGCCGACCTCTCCGCGCTCGGCTGGGACCCGACCGCGCTGCCGCCCCGCGCCGTCCCCGTGCTGGTCGGCGAGGGGACGGACGAGCTGCGCATCGAGTACCGGCGGCTGCCCGTCGAGGCGGCCGGCAGCCGGCCCGTCCCGCCCGGAGAGCCGCTGCGGCTCGCCGACTTCACCGCCGAGCTGGAGGCCGGGTTCACCGAGGCGTACCTGCTGCTGGCCGAGGACAAGGAGCAACTCCGGTCACTGGTGCGGTCCTTCGCGGCGGACGAGACCAGGCTTCTGCGCCGCGACACCCTGGAGTACCGCAGTCTGCTCGCCACCGGCTCGCACCCCGACCTGCTGCGGGACGCCCTCGACCAGGAGCGTCACCTGGACCGGCTCTGGGCGCTGGTCGCCTGGGAGGAGCACGCCCTGCCGTTCCTCGCGCACGAGCGCGCCGACCTGTGGCGCGGCGACGTGCCGGTCTTCACCGTCCGGCCGGACGGCGTGGACGCCCGTGCCTCCGACGGCTCCGTGGTGCCCGGTGTCGCGGTCCGGCCGGCCCTGGAGTCGGTGCTGGCCAAGGTGGACCGGCTCGGCCCCGAGGACCTCGCCCGCCAGGTCCAGCTGCTGCGCCTCTCCGTCACCACGGCGGACGGTGCCCGCGAGCCCGGGCCCGCAGCCTCCGCCTCGATGGCGGGCCGCGCGGAGGCGGTGGCCCGCGCCCATCCGGCGGCGCCGCCCGGCGACCTCCCGGACGGCCCGCCGGCCGAAGACCTCGGCCGACTGCGGGCGCGGGCCCTGGAGAAGGCCGTGGCAGCCGGTGAGCAGCTGCTGGGCGAGGCGTACCGGGGCCGCGCCGATCTCGCCTGGGCCGGGCCCAACTGGGCCCCGCCGGGCCGCTGGGCGCCCGCCGAACTCGGGCCGGACCTGTACAGCGGCACCGCCGGTGTCGTGCTCTTCCTCGACCAGCTCGCCCGAGTCGGTGGCGACCGCGAGCACCGGAGGGCCGCCACCGCGGCCGAAGCGACGCTCCGCCGGCAGATCCGCCGCCGGGCCGATCGCCTCGGCGGCGGACTGGCGGGCACCGGCGGCCTGCTCTACACCCTCGCCCAGCTCGCCGCCCACTGGTCCGGTCCCGATCCTGAACTCGACGAGCTGGCAGCCATGTTGGTGGTCCGTGCCGCCGCCACGGCAGGCGAGGACGTCCACCACGACCTGATCGCGGGCAGCGCCGGCACCATCGGCGGCCTCGCCGCCTGGGCCGCGGTGCGCCCCGGTCCGGCGGTGACCGACGCGCTGGCGCGCTGCGCCGAACGCCTGGCCGGGCAGGGCCGCCCGCACCACGAGGGCGGCGTTGGCTGGTTGCCCGCCTCGCTGGCCGGCGCCGCCTCCCGACCGCTCGCAGGGTTCGCCCACGGCGGCTCCGGCATCGCCTGGGCCCTGGCCCGGGCGGGCGCCCTGCTCGGCGACGGCCGGTTGCCCGAACTCGCCCTCTCCGCCCTGGAGTACGAGCGCTCCCTGTTCGACCCGGCCGCGGCCAACTGGCGCGACGTCCGCGAGGACGACGGGCCGGACGCGCCGTCCTACCCGGCGCTCTGGTGCCACGGCGCGGCGGGCATCGCACTCGCCCGCGTCGAGCTGGGCCCGGTGGAGCCGGTCGGCGCCGAAGGGGCCGGGCGGGCCCTGCTGCCGGAAGTCGACGGCGAGTTGCTGCGCAAGGAGCGCGACACCGCCCTGGACACCGTGCTGCGGCACGGCTTCGGCCTCAACTTCTCCCTCTGTCACGGCGACTTCGGCAACCTGGAGCCGCTGCTGCTCGCCGGTGGCCGCTGGCGGGCGGCCGGTCTGCGCCAGGCCGCCGCCACCCTGGACGCCCTGGACGCGCGCGGCTGGGTCTGCGGACTGCCGCATGGCGTCCACAGCCCCTCGCTGCTGGTCGGGCTCGCCGGGATCGGGCACGGCCTGCTGCGCCTGGCCGCCCCCGAGGCCGTGCCCGCCGTCCTCGCCCTCCGGCCGCCCGTCCTGCACTGAGGCCGCCGGTCGCGTCCCGGGCGTCGCCTGTCCCGGCCGGCGCGGGTGCCACACGGCAGGATGGTGCCATGGCGAACACGAGCGTGCGGATCAGGATCGAGGCCACCGACCTGCCGGGGCGCAGCTGCCCCGCGGCCCCGGGCTTCCCCGGCTACGACGACATCCACGTCGCCGTGCAACGGCGGGGCAGGCCGGAGGAGTTGCTCGAACCGGTGGCCGGGGACGCGGCCGGGGCGGTCTGGACCCTGGAGTGCACCGCGAAGGCGCTCCCGGTGGGGGTGGACCTCCTCGGCCCGTACGTCCAGGGCGGCCCGGGTGCCCGGTTCGTCTACCTCTCCTGGGTCGCGGGCGGTGGTGGAGGCCGCACGATGTTCCGCCGGGCCAAGCTGATGCTGGCGGCGGTCGAGCGGGACACCGCCGAGGCGGCCGTGCGCAGCGGGATGCTGGTGGCCCGGCTCGGTCTGACCGATGCCGAGGGGCAACCGCTCTGCGCCGCTGTCCGGCCGCCGCTGGTCGTCTGGTCCGCCGGCACCGGGGCATGACGAAGGGCCCCGCTGAGTGCGGGGCCCTTCGCCGGGAGTGCCGTGGTGCTACGACTGTCCTATCGGTACCGGCCTACTGGCCTACTGGTACTGGGTGGTGACGGTGACGCCGCTGAAGTCCTGCTGTCCGGCGGCGAGGCTGAAGTAGACCCAGCCGGACGGCGGGTTGGTGATCGTCAGGGTCTCGCCGTTCCCGGCGTTGGTGGACTTCGCCTGGTAGGAGCCGGTGGTGGCCCAGCTGCCGCCGCCGTAGTACAGGTCGGCGTTGCCGGTGCCACCGCTGGTGGTGATGGTCAGCTGCTGCACACCGGCGGGCAGGTACAGGAAGTTGTAGCTGTAGTTGCCCGTGGCGGCGGCGACGTTGTCCCGGCGGCAGTTCTTGTCGAACTGGCGCGGGTCGGCGATGGTGCAGAGCGGGGTGGCCGGGGTGACCGGAGCGTCCGGCAGCGAGCCGCAGTCGTTGGTCGCGCAGGCGGTCAGCCAGGCGTCGAAGCCGGCGTCGTAGCTGGTGCCGATGGTCTGCTTCAGGATGGCACGGGCACCGTTCCAGTCACCGGCGCGGTACTTGGTGAGCACGGCCTGCATGTCCGCGGGGTGCTCCTGGAGCATGTAGCGGACCGCCAGCCAGCCCCACCGGTAGACCCGGTTCGAGTTGACGTCGGGGTCCCCGGTCTGGTCGTAGACCGTGTCGAAGAGCTCGCTGAGCTTGTACGTCTTCTTGCCGGCCTCGGTGATCGCATCGCTGTTGCGAACGTTGCGGTAGCCGAAGGAGATGTTCTCGGCGATGCCCTCGACCCACCAGATGGTCGGGGTGGTGATACCGGCCTCGAAGTCGCCGGCCATGTTGTAGCGGCCGTCGAGGTAGTGGGTGTACTCGTGGTTGAGGTTCCAGATCTGGAAGCTCGGGCGCAGCCAGCTGGCCTCGTGGGCGATGAAGCGGGCCTGGTTGCCGGGCAGGGCCGGGTTGCCCTCCTCGTACATGCCGCCGTTGTCCACGTCGATGTCGTAGAAGGACCAGGCGTACAGCGAGTAGTTGTAGTAGTCGTCGAAGGCGACGACCTCCAGGTTGGTGTTCACGTCCCCGGGGAGCGCGCCCTTGTCGCCGATCACCTTGTGGAAGTAGGCGTCCTGGTTGACCAGGCTGGTGCAGGTGGTGGCCAGCTGCGCGGCGGACACGTCCTGGGCGCGGATCTTCAGCCCCGGGTTGCAGGTGTGCTGGATCGGCAGGATCACCGGCATCAGGCGGGTGTTGAGGTCGCAGATGCCGTAGGCCGCGCAGTTGCCCTTGTCGAACTTGCGGGTGGCCCAGGCCAGGTTCATGGTGATCGGGGCGGTGGGGCCGACGTTGGGGTACCGGTTGATCAGGTCCTTGAGCAGCGGCCGGAGCCGGTCCTTGAGCTCGGGGACCACGAGGGCGTAGCCGAGGTAGCGGCCCATGTTGCTGACCATGTCGTCGCGGTTCAGCAGGTCCTCGTTGCGGGTGATGAAGTCGGCCCAGGTGGTGAGGAGGCCGGCGTCGGCCTTGAGGGCCGCCTTCAGACCCTGGCTGTCGGCCTTGGGGTCGAAGCCCTCCTCGATGATCCAGTCGAAGTGCTGCAGGGACAGGTTCATCTTCTGGGGCCAGGTGCCGTTGTAGCCGGCCAGCATCCGCTGGAGGACGCCGGAGTACCGGCCGAGCGTCTTGGTCTGGCCGATCACCGTGACGACCTCGTTGAGGATGTCGCCGTTGGCGTCGGTGACGTCCTTGCTGTGCGGGGCGGCGAAGAAGGCGTCCAGCGCGCCGCGGGACGCGGTGTCCAGCGTCGGACCGTAGGTGCCGACGACGTTCGGGTAGACCTCGTGGAGGTAGTAGCCGGCGCGCAGGAACATCACCAGCTGCCCGACGGACGTGCTGTTGTCGCCGGGGTAGGCGGCGGAGGCGTCGCGCAGGGCGTTGGCGACGGTCGCCATCTTGGCTTCGCCGAAGGCGTTCCCGGCGTCGGTGCCCGTGAGGTTGAACAGCGGGTAGGCGCAGGTGACGTTCGGCAGTGCCTTGAGCTGCTGGATCAACGCGCTGCCCGTGGCGTTGATCAAGCCGGACAGGTCCGGACAGGGCTCGCCGGCGGCGGCCGAGAACTGCTTGGCCGCCGTGACCGGTGCGGTGGCCGGCGCGGCCGGCGCGGTGGCCTCCTTGCCGTAGTCCTGCGAGGAGAGCTTGAAGGTGCTGTTGTTCCTGGCGTCGGGCGACTTGGGGACCGGGATCGACCGCGGCGCCGGGGCGGCGCTCGCGGTGGCGCCGGGGCCGGCCGGGGTCGTGGTGCCGACGGGGGCGGCCTGGCTCTGCGGCGCGAACAGGCCGAGCGCGATGAAGAAGGCCGCGCCGAGCGCGGGAAGTCTGCGCGCGTTGGCCGTTGATATCCGGGAGGGACGCATCTGTGGGGGCCTCCGGGGCCGTCGTGGCCGCTGTTGGGGAACGCGGCCTTCGATGTGTGACATGTAAAATTGCACATGTCGCATCACATGCGGAAGGCCTCGGACCGGATTACCTCCCGCCGCAACCGAAACGTTGTCAGGCCGGGTGCCCGCGGGCGGTGGTGAGAGCACCTGCGGGGCGAGTGCCCGGGTTGTCGCGGGCGGTGCGAGCCCAGGGTTGTCGCGGACGGGGTGGTGGCGGGCCGCCAGGACGGCGTCCCGATGGGCCCGGGAGGCCCTCCTGGCACGGCAGAGGGCCCCGCCGCGTGGCGGGGCCCTCGGAGCTCGGCGGACCTTGGTGGGTGCCGCCGGAGCGGCCTACTGGTACTGGGTGGTGACGGTGACGCCGCTGAAGCCCTGCTGGGCGTAGAGGCTGAAGTAGACCCAGCCGGACGGCGGGTTGGTGATCGTCAGGGTCTCGCCGTTGCCGGCGTTGGTGGACTTCGCCTGGTAGGAGCCGGTGGTGGCCCAGTTGCTGCCGCCGTAGTACAGGTCGGCGTTGCCGGAGCCGCCGCTGGTGGTGATGGTCAGCTGCCGCACACCGGCGGGCAGGCTCAGGAAGCTGTAGCTGTAGTTGCCCGTGGCGGCGGCGACGTTGTCCCGGCGGCAGTTCTTGTCGAACTGACGGATGTCAGCGGCGGTGCAGAGCGGGGTCTGGGTGACGGTCGGCAGGGTGCCGCAGTTGTCGGCCGCGCAGGCGGTCAGCCAGCTCGCGAAGTCGGCGTCGTACTTGGTGCCGATGGTGGAGGTGAGCAGGGTGCGGGCGCCGGCCCAGTCGCCTGCCCGGTACTTGGCGAGCAGTGCGTCGACGTCCTGCGGGTGCGACTGGAGCATGTAACGGACGGCCAGGTAGCCCCAGTTGTAGATCCGGGTCTGGTCGGCGTTGTCGTACGTGGTGTCGAAGAGCTGGCTGAGCTTGTAGGTCTTCTTGCCGGCCTCGGTGATGGCGGCGTCGTAGTGCACGTTGCGGTAGCTGTACGAAACGTACTCGGCGATGCCCTCGACCCACCAGATGGTCGGCGTGGTCATGCCGGCCTCGAAGTCACCGGCCATGTTGTAGCGGCCGTCGAGGTAGTGGGTGTACTCGTGGTTGAGGTTCCAGATCTGGAAGCTCGGGCGCAGCCAGTCGGCCTCGTGGGCGATGAAGCGAGCCTGGTTGCCGACCTTGGCCGGGTTGCCCTCCTCGTACATGCCACCGTTGTCGACGGCGATGCCGTACATGATCCAGGCGTACAGGCTGTAGTTGTAGTAGTCGTCGAAGGCGACGACCTCCAGGCTGGTGTTCAGGTCGCCGGGGATCGCCCCGTTGTCCTTGATGACCTTGTGGAAGAAGGCGTCCTGGTTGGTCAGGCTGGTGCAGGTGTCGGACAGCTGCTGGGCCGTCATCTCCTGCGCGCGGATCCGCAGGTTGGCGTTGCAGGTGTGGTCGACGGTCAGGACCAGCGGGACGAGCCGGGCCGGCAGGTCACAGGTGCCGTAGTAGGAACAGTTGCCCTTGTCCTGGTTCTCGGCGAACCAGACCAGGTTCATGGTCAGCGGGCCGGTGGCGCCGACGAGCGGGTAGCGGTTGATCAGGTCCTTGACCAGCGGGCGGCCCTGGGCCCGCAGCGCGTCGTTGCCGACCAGGTTGCCGAGCAGCATGCCGATGCTGGTGACCACGTCGCCGCCGTTCATCTGGGCGGCGTTGCGGGTGACGAAGGCGGCCCAGGTGGTCGCGATGGTCGGGTCGGCCTGGAGGGCGGCGACGAAGGCGGTGTCGGCCCGCTTGGCGTCGAACCCGCCCTCGATGACCCACCCGGCGTGCTGGACGGCGGTGGCCATCGCGTTCGGCCAGCTGCTGGTGTAGCCGGCCAGGAGGCGCTTGACGATGCCGGCGTACCGGCCGTTCTCGTGGGCGCTGTCGATCAGGGTGACGGCCTCGTTGAGGGTCGCGCCGTTGGCCTCGGTGGCGTCCTGGCTGTGCGGGGCCGCGAAGAAGGCGTCCAGCGAGCCGCGGATCGAGGTCTGCAGCGGGGTGCCGTAGGCGCCGACGGCGGCCGTGTTCTTGCCCTGCACGTAGTAGCCGGCGCGCAGGAACATCACCAGCTGGCCGATGCCCGCGCTGTTGTCACCGGTGTAGGTGGCCGAGGCGGTGCGCAGCGCGTCGGAGACGGTCACCATCTGGGTCTCTTTGAAGACCCTTCCGGCGTCGGTCCCGGTGAGGTCGAACAGCGGGTAGGTGCAGGTGACGTCGGGGAGCGCCTTGAGCTGCTGGACCAGCGCGCTGCCCGAGGCGCCGAGCACGCCGGAGATGCTGCAGTCGGCTGCCGCGGCGGCGGCCGAGAACTGTTTGGCGTCCTTGGTGGCGGCCCGCGGGGTCTGCGGGGCCGCCTTCGTGACGGTCCCCTTGCCGGCGCTCTCGGCGGCGAGCGGGCGGTCGCCGATGCTCGCGTCGGGAGACTTGGGCACCGGGATCGACCTCGGCGCCGGCGCCGAGGCGGTGCCGGTCGCGGCCTTGGCCGCAGGAGTGGCCGAACCAACCGGGGCGGCCTGGCTCTGGGGGGCGAGCAGGCCGAGCGCGAGGAAGAAGGCCGCGCCGAGCGCGGGGACTCCGCGCACGGTGGCCTTGGAAATCCGGGAGGGACGCATCTGTGGGGGCCTCCGGGGCCGTTCGGGGCCGCGTTGTTGGGGGACGCGACCGCTCGATGTGTGACATGTAAAATGGCACATGTCGCACGGCGGCGGGAAGGCCTCTGAACGGATTTGGTGCCCGCCGCAACCGAAACGTTGTCAGAAGACAGTCAGACCGCCGGGGCGGACGGGCCCGACGGGGCGCACGGAGGAGCGGGTCAGGCGGCCCGGGCCGCGGCGAACGGGGTGAGCGCCGCGAACTCCAGCGGCGCCGACGGGTCGATCGACAGATCGGCCGGGGCCGGCTCGGCGCCCGCCCGGACCAGCAGGTCACCGATCGCGGCGACCATCGCGCCGTTGTCGGTGCACAGCCGCAGCGGCGGCACCCGCAGGGTGATCCCGGCCGACGCGCAGCGCCGCTCGGCAAGCGTCCGGACACGGGAGTTGGCCGCGACGCCGCCGACCACCACCAGCGTGGTGATGCCGTGGTCGGTGCAGGCGCGGACGGCCTTGCGGGTGAGCACGTCGGCGATCGCCTCCTGGAGCGCGGCGGCGGCGTCGGGGACGTTCGGCTCCGTGCCGGCGGCGCGCCGGGCCTCGACCCAGCGGGCGGCGGCGGTCTTGAGGCCGGAGAAGGAGAACGCGTACGGGTCGTCATGCGGCCCGGTGAGCGGGCGCGGCAGGCGCACGGCGCGAGGGTCGCCGCCGCGCGCGGCGCGGTCGATCGCCGGCCCGCCCGGATAGGGCAGGCGCAGGATCCGGGCGACCTTGTCGAAGCACTCGCCGGCGGCGTCGTCCAGGGTGTCGCCGAGGTGGACGATCGGGTCGCGGGCGAGGTCGCGGACCAGCAGGAGGGAGGTGTGTCCGCCGGACACGATCAGCACCACGCAGGGGTTCGGCAGCGGGCCGCCGTCCAGGGTCGCGGCGGCGACGTGCCCGGCCAGGTGGTGCACGCCGTAGAGCGGGACGTCGAGCGAGAAGGCGTAGCTCTTGGCGGCGGCCACCCCGACCTGGAGCGCCCCGGAGAGCCCGGGGCCGGTCGTCACCGCGACGGCGCCGACGTCGGCGAGGGTCAGCCCGGCCTGCCCCAGGGCTTCCTGAACGACCGGCGCCATGGCGTGCACGTGCGCGCGGGCGGCGATCTCCGGCACCACGCCGCCGAAGCGGGCGTGCTCGTCCATGCTGGACGCCACCGCCTGGCCGAGCAGCCGCCCGTCCTGGACGAGGCCCGCACCGGTCTCGTCGCAGGACGACTCGATCCCCAGCACCACCGGCGATCCGGTCATGGTCACTCACCCTTGCCGCTCATTACATCTGCGCGTCCATTGTGCCCGACGGCACACGGGGAATATGCAGGAGCCCATGCTTCGTTCCTGCAACTCATACGCAATAGTGTTGTCCCGGCACGATCATCACCGTTGAACTCGCCGAAAGGGGCCGTGTCCTGATGGGCACCTACACGCTTCCCGACCTGCCGTACGACTACTCCGCGCTCGAGCGCGCGATGTCCGCCGAGATCCTGGAGCTGCACCACTCGAAGCACCACGCGGCGTACGTCAAGGGCGCCAACGACACCCTGGCGCAGCTCGCCGAGGCGCGGGACAAGGAGCAGTTCGGCGGCCTGGTGGGCCTGCAGAAGACCTTCGCCTTCCACCTGTCCGGCCACGTGCTGCACTCGCTGTTCTGGGAGAACCTCTCGCCCGAGGGCGGCGACCGCCCCGAAGGCGCGCTGGCCGACGCGATCACCGAGCACTTCGGCAGCTTCGAGGCGTTCAAGAAGCAGCTCACCACCGCCACCACCGGCGTCCAGGGCTCCGGCTGGGGCATCCTCTCCTGGGAGCCGCTGGGCAAGCGCCTGATCGTCGAGCAGGTCTACGACCACCACGGCAACGTGGGCCAGGGCACCACCCCGCTGCTCGCCTTCGACGCCTGGGAGCACGCGTACTACCTGCAGTACCGCAACGTCCGCCCGGACTACGTCACCAAGCTCTGGGACGTCGTCAACTGGCAGGACGTCTCCACCCGCTTCGCGGCGGCCAGCGCCGTCTGAGCCGGGCAGGACGGCCCCGGACCGGTGTGTACCGGTCCGGGGCCGTTGCGGTGGCTCGGTGGGGTCACTCCCCGCGGAACGCGTCCAGGATCTGTTGGGCCGCCAGGCTCGCCGGGACGGTGCCCTCGCGGACCTGGTGTTCCAGGGTGGGCGCGAGGCGCCGGACCTCGGGGTGGGCGTGCAGGCGGGCGAAGAGCTGGTCGTGGACCATCGCCCACGTCCACTCCACCTGCTGGTCGCGGCGCTTGGCCGTCAGCGCGCCGGTCGCGTCGAGGACCTTGCGGTGCTGCTGGAGCCGCTCCCAGAGGACGTCCAGGCCACTGCCGTCGCGGCCGCTGCACGTCAGCACCGGCGGCGTCCAGGGTGCGTCCGGGGCCTGCAACAGCCTGAGCGCGCCCGCGAGTTCGCGGGCGGCGGCCTTGGCGTCGGTCTCGTGCGGGCCGTCCGCCTTGTTGACGGCGATCACGTCCGCCAGCTCCAGCACGCCCTTCTTGATGCCCTGGAGCTGGTCCCCGGTGCGGGCCAGCGAGAGCAGCAGGAAGGAGTCGACCATGCCGGCCACCGTGGTCTCCGACTGGCCGACGCCGACCGTCTCGATCAGCACCACGTCGTACCCCGCCGCCTCCATCACCACCATCGACTCCCGGGTGGCCCGGGCCACCCCGCCGAGGGTGCCGGAGGTCGGCGAGGGGCGGACGAAGGCGTTCGGGTCGACGGCGAGGCGCTCCATCCGGGTCTTGTCACCCAGGATCGAGCCGCCGGTCCGGCTGGACGTCGGGTCGACGGCGAGGACGGCGACCCGGTGGCCCGAACCCGTGAGCATGGTGCCGAAGGCGTCGATGAAAGTCGACTTGCCGACACCGGGGACGCCGGTGATGCCCACCCGCACCGCCCCGCCCGCGTGCGGCAGCAGCATGGTGAGCAACTGCTGCGCCAGCGCGCGGTGGTCGGGCCGGGTGGACTCCACGAGGGTGATGGCCCGCGCGACGAACGCGCGCGAGCCCTCCCGAACCCCCTGGGCGTACTGGTCGAGGTCGATCGTCCGGGGCGCCATCGCTTCAGCGGCTCACAGGTCGTGGCCGAGGTCGGCGGCGAGCGACTTCAGCAGGTCGAAGGCGGCTTCCGGGATCACCGTGCCGGGCGGGAAGACGGCCGCCGCCCCCGCCTCGTAGAGGGCGTCGAAGTCGCCCGGGGGGATGACCCCGCCGACCACGATGGTGATGTCCTCCCGGCCGGCCTCGGCCAGTTCGGCGCGCAGGGCCGGCACCAGGGTGAGGTGGCCGGCGGCCAGCGAGGAGACGCCGACGATGTGCACGTCCGCCTCGACGGCCTGGCGGGCGACCTCCGCCGGGGTCTGGAACAGCGGACCGACGTCGACGGTGAAACCGAGGTCGGCGAAGGCGGTGGCGATCACCTTCTGGCCGCGGTCGTGGCCGTCCTGGCCCATCTTGGCGACCAGGATGCGCGGGCGCCGGCCCTCGGCCTGCTCGAACCGCTCGACCAGGTCGCGGGTGCGCTGGAGGGGGGCCGACGGCCCGGCTTCGTCTCGGTACACACCCGAGATGGTACGGATCTGGCCGGAGTGGCGGCCGTACACCTTCTCCAGGGCGTCCGAGATCTCGCCGACGGTGGCCTTGGCCCGGGCCGCGTTCACGGCCAGGTGGAGCAGGTTGCCGTCCAGCGAGCCGCCGCGCTGCGGGCCGGCCTCGGCGGCCCGGGTGAGCGCGTCCAGGGTGGCCTGGGTGACGACCTCGTCGCGCTCTTCGCGCAGCCGGCGCAGCTTCTCGATCTGACGGGACCGCACCGAGGAGTTGTCGACCTTGAGCACGTCGATCTGCTCGTCGCTGTCCACCCGGTACTTGTTGACGCCGATCACCGGCTGTCGGCCGGAGTCGATCCGGGCCTGGGTGCGGGCGGCGGCCTCCTCGACGCGCAGCTTGGGGATGCCCGCGTCGATGGCCTTGGCCATGCCACCGGCCGCCTCCACCTCCTGGATGTGCTGCCAGGCGCGGCGGGCCAGGTCGTGGGTGAGCTTCTCGACGTACGCCGAGCCGCCCCACGGGTCGATCGAACGGCAGGTGCCGGACTCCTGCTGGAGCAGCAGCTGGGTGTTGCGGGCGATCCGGGCCGAGAAGTCGGTCGGCAGCGCCAGCGCCTCGTCGAGGGCGTTGGTGTGCAGCGACTGGGTGTGGCCCTGGGTGGCCGCCATCGCCTCCACGCAGGTGCGGGTGACGTTGTTGAACACGTCCTGCGCGGTGAGCGACCAGCCGGAGGTCTGCGAATGGGTGCGCAGCGACAGCGACTTGGCGTTCTTCGGGTCGAACTGCTTGACCAGTTTGGCCCAGAGCAGCCGGGCCGCGCGCAGCTTGGCGACCTCCATGAAGAAGTTCATGCCGATCGCCCAGAAGAACGACAGGCGCGGCGCGAAGGCGTCCACGTCCAGCCCGACGTCCAGGCCCGCCCGCAGGTACTCCACGCCGTCGGCCAGGGTGTAGGCCAGCTCCAGGTCGGCGGTGGCCCCGGCCTCCTGGATGTGGTAGCCGGAGATGGAGATCGAGTTGTACCGCGGCATCTTCTGCGAGGTGTACGCGAAGATGTCCGAGATGATCCGCATCGACGGCTGCGGCGGGTAGATGTAGGTGTTGCGGACCATGAACTCCTTGAGGATGTCGTTCTGGATGGTCCCCGCCAGCTTCTCGGGCGCCACCCCCTGCTCCTCGGCCGCCACGATGTACAGCGCCAGCACGGGCAGCACCGCGCCGTTCATGGTCATCGACACCGACATCCGGTCCAGCGGGATGCCGTCGAAGAGCTGGCGCATGTCGTAGATGGAGTCGATCGCCACGCCGGCCATGCCGACGTCGCCGGTGACCCGCGGGTGGTCACTGTCGTAGCCGCGGTGCGTCGGCAGGTCGAAGGCGACCGACAGGCCCTTCTGACCGGCCGCCAGGTTGCGGCGGTAGAAGGCGTTCGACTCCTCGGCGGTGGAGAAGCCGGCGTACTGCCGGACCGTCCACGGCTGGTTGACGTACATCGTCGGGTACGGGCCGCGCAGGTACGGGGCGATGCCGGGGTAGGTGCCCAGGAAGTCCAGGCCCGCCAGGTCGTCCGCGGTGTAGAGCGGCTTGACGCCGATGCCCTCGGGGGTGTCCCAGAGCAGCTCGTCGACGTCCTTGCCGGTGGCCTGCCGCCAGGAGGCGCGCCACTGCTCGCCGGTGACGTCCGCTCGGCCGTCCCCGTCCAGCCCGATTCCGGTGAAGTCGGGGATCATCACGCCACTCCGCTTTCGTCGGTGATCTCGTCCAGGAGCGAGGACAGGACCGCGACGGCGTCGCCGCCCGCGAAGACGAACCCGTCCACGCCCGCCCGCTCGTACGCCTCGCGCTGCTCGCCGGGCCGGCCGGCCAGCAGCACCCGCCGGGCGCCGGCGGCCTTGAGCGCCGCGGCCACCGCCTCGGCGTGCTCGCCGTACAGCTGGTCGCTGGAGCAGAGGCAGGCCACCCGTGCGCCGGAGGCGGCGAACGCCTCGGCGACCCTGGCCGGGGCGCCGGGCTCGGCCACCGCGGTCTCGACGGCCGTGGTCGCGATGCCGCCGGCCTGGAACAGGTTGGCGGCGAAGGTGGTCCGCGCGGTGTGCGCGGCGGCCGTCCCGAGGGAGGCCAGGAAGAGGGCCGGGCGGGCGCCGGTGGCGGCCAGCCGGGCGTCCGAGCGGGCCCGCAGCGCCTCGTACGCCTCGGCGCGGCGCACCCGCGGCAGCCCGCCGCCGGGTCCGGCCGGAGCGGGCCGGCGGACCAGCGGCTGCTCGTCCAGGTTCGGGAACTCGCTGACGCCGGTGATGGGTTCGCGCCGCTTGGCGAGCGCCACCGAGCGCTCCGCCCAGGTGGCGGCGATCCGCTCGCGGACCAGGCCGGAGCCCAGTGCGGCCCGCTGGCCGCCGGCCCGCTCGATCTCCTGGAACCAGGTCCAGGCGGCGTGCGCGAGCTCGTCGGTCAGCTGTTCCACGTACCAGGAGCCGCCGGCCGGGTCGACGACCCGGGCCAGGTGCGACTCCTCCAGCAGGATCGCCTGGGTGTTGCGGGCGATCCGGCGGGCGAAGGCGTCGGACAGGCCGACCGCGCTGTCGAACGGCTGGACGCTCACCGCGTCCGCGCCGCCGACCCCGGCGGCCAGGCAGGCCACCGTGGTGCGCAGCATGTTCACCCACGGGTCGCGCTCGGTCATCATCACGGCGGAGGTGACGGCGTGCTGACGCTGCGCCGAGGCCTCCGGCGCGGCCCCCGACACCTCGGCCACCCGGGCCCAGAGCCGGCGCGCGGCACGGAACTTCGCGATCGTCAGGAACTGGTCGGCGTCGGCCGCGTAGCGGAACTCCAGCTGGCCGAGCGCGGCGTCGACGCTCAGCCCGGCGGCGGTGAGCGCGCGTAGGTACGCGACGCCGGTGGCGAGTGAGCAGCCGAGCTCCTGCGCGGGGGAGGCGCCGGCCTCGTGGTACGGGAGGGCGTCGACGACGAGGGCGCGCAGCCCCGGGAAGCCCTCGGCGCAACGGGCCGCCAGGGTGGCGGCGTCGGCGAGCAGCGTCTCGGTGCGCCCGGCCAGGCCGGTGCGGGCCTCCAGGCCCAGCGGGTCGGCGCCGAGGTTGCCCGCGGCGGCGCCGGCGGAGACCTCGCGCTCCTCGTAGAGCTTGAACAACTGCTCGGCGGCCTCGGTGAATTCCGGTCCCGCGTCGAGCACGATGCCGGCCAGGTCGAGGTAGACGCCGGTCAGTGCCTCGGGCAGGGCCGCGACCGGCAGGGCGTCGCCGCCCAGCTCCAGCCAGAGCGAGCTGCCGCCGTTCTCCAGGTCGGCCAGGACGGCCTCGTTGGCGCGGCGCGGGTCCGGGTCGGTGTGCCGCTGGCGGACGTCCCAGCCGGACACCGAACTGCCCTGCGGCCGACCGCCGCGGACGAACGGTGGGAAGCCGGGGTAGCCGGGC
Source organism: Kitasatospora sp. NPDC050463 (assembly GCF_040655255.1). Taxonomy (NCBI): domain Bacteria; kingdom Bacillati; phylum Actinomycetota; class Actinomycetes; order Kitasatosporales; family Streptomycetaceae; genus Kitasatospora; species Kitasatospora sp. NPDC050463. Next base: position 21,672 of record NZ_JBFAJO010000038.1, on the reverse strand, counting down.
TCGGCCGAGGAGTCCTCGGCGGTGTACAGCGGGCGGGCGCGCAGCCCGTCCTGGAGAGCGGTGGTGAGCGCCTGCTCGGCCGCCGCGCCGTCGGCGGGCTGCGCACCCGACTTTCGCAGCACGCTCTCGACGAGGTGCTGCCACTTCTCGCGGTGTGCGGCCGGGAATTCGGCGGCCAGGGGAAGCCCTTCGGGCGGGACCGTCATGCCCCGCAGGTTAGCGCTCGTTTGCGTCGGCGCAGCAGAGGGCGAGGGTGTGACCTTGCCCTCGCTTTGCCCTTCGTCGCACTTCAGAGGGGTCGACCGGCGGAACCGGCGACTGGAATCCGGTCGGGGTTTTCTCAGGAAGTGGACGGCGGGGCGGACGGCGCGGGTTGCGGGTGGGTTGCGGAACCGTACCGGCTATCTATTAAGTTGCTTAGTAGAAGTGGACGGGGGCCGCCCGTGCACCTCCGTCCGCTGTCACCGTGAAACCACACGTACGGCGGTGAAACCGCACGTACCGCGGAAACCGCACGTACCGCGGAAACCGCACGTACCGCGGAAACCGCACGTACCGCGGTGAAACCGCACGTACCACCGTGAAGGAGCCCGACGCCCATGGGAAAACGCCGAAAGCCCAGCCCGCCCGGTCGGGCCCGGATGGCGGTCATGACGACGGCGCTGGCCGGCGGCGCCGTGCTCGCCGCCGGCACCGCCCGGGCCGAGCCGGTGCCCACGCTCGACGCCGTCAAGGAGCAGGTCGACCGGCTCAACGAGGAGGCCGAGCAGTCGATCGAGCGCTACAACGGCTTCCAGGAGAAGCAGCAGCAGCTCAAGGGCGAGGCCGACCGGATCCAGGACAAGGTCGTCCGCGGCCAGGAGGCGATGAACCAGCTGCGCACCCAGCTCGGTGTCGTCGCCGCCGAGCAGTACCGCAACGGAGGCATCGACCCGTCCGTGCGGCTGATGCTCGACTCCGACCCGAGCGCGTACCTGGCGAGGGCCTCGGCGCAGAACCAGGTCCTCGACTCCCAGGCGGCGTTGCTCGCGCAGGCCCGCAGCGAGCAGCGCCGGCTCGACCAGGACCGCACCGAGGCGGCCGCCGCCCTCGCCCAGCTTGACGCGGCCGGCACCGCCCTGGCCGAGGAGAAGAGGACGATCCAGGAGAAGCTCGCCAAGGCGCAGGCACTGCTGAACCGGCTCGGTGCCGCCGACCGGGCGAAGGTCAACGCCCAGGAGACCGCCGCCCGGGCCTCCCGCGCGGCCGAGCGCCCCGCCTACAACGGCCCGGCCACCGGCCGGGCCGCGGCCGCCGTCCAGTTCGCCTACGCGCAGCTCGGCAAGCCCTATGTCTGGAGCGCCACCGGCCCCGCCGGGTACGACTGCTCCGGTCTGACCGGCGCCGCCTGGAAGGCCGCCGACGTCAAGCTGCCGCGGGTCTCCCAGGACCAGTGGAAGGTCGGCCAGCGGATCGCGCGCGGCGATCTCCAGCCCGGCGACCTCGTCTTCTTCTACCCGGACATCCACCATGTCGGCCTCTACATCGGCGACGGCAAGATGATCCACGCCCCGCGCACCGGTAAGAACGTCGAGGTGCTGGCGATCGACGCGATGCCGTACGTCGGGGCCGTCCGCCCGTAGGCCGCCGCCGACGGGTCAGGCCCGTGAACAGGCTCCGGCGTGCCCCTTGTCCGGGTCCGGCCGTTCGAACGGTGGAGATACGGGCGGCAGAGTGGAGGACGGTGCAGGTACGGGCGGCACGGCGGGAGCCGGTGGAGCTACGGCCGGAACGGCCCGGCAGCCGCCCGCCGGGACCCGTCCGGCGAGCGGCCGCTACGGGTGCGGCGCGCAGGCCAGCAGGTAGGGCAGCAGCGGCGCGGACACCGCGGCGAAACGCCAGACGGGAGCGCCGGTGCGGGTGTCGGTCGTGGGCCGGCCCAGGCGCTGGACGCGGGCCAGGACGCCGGTGGAGGCCGCCGCGAACGCCGGCCCGCCGACCGGCCCCCCGGTGGCCAGCAGGCAGAGCGCGGAGGCGAGTTCGGTGCGGGTCGCCACCACCAGCGCGGCGTCGTCGGCGGCCATCTCCAGCAGCAGCGCCACCTCCGCCCGGCCGGTACGGGCCAGCGGCAGCGGGCCGAGGGCCAGGGCGAAGGTGTCCACCACGAGCCGCGCCAGGTGGTGCCGGCCGCGGATGTGTCCGTGCTCGTGCGCGACGGCGGCGGCCAGCTCGCGTTCGTCGAGCAGCTCCACCGCGCCGCGCGACACCACCACCCTGGCCCGGCGGCCGGGCAGGCAGTAGACGGCCGGGCGGGCGTCGTCGAGCACCAGTGTGCCTCGGCGCCGGTCGCGGACGGCGACCACGTCCAGCACCGCGCGGTGCCGGCGCCGCAGCTGTGCGGCCCGCACCCCGAGGGTCAGCGCCACCGCGGCCGGGGCGAGAGCCACTGAGGCCGGTACCCACCAGGCGGGTGCGTGCGGGGCGGCGGCCGGGGCCGCCTCGACGTGCGGGAGCAGACCGACCAGTCCGGCCGGGTCGTGCCCGAGCGGCGCCGCCAGATGGTGCGCCGCGAGGAGCAGCGCGGTGCCGAAGGAGGCCATCAGCGCGAGCCAGACGGCCACGCCCGCCGCCGGCCGGGCCTGGAGCCGGCGCGAACCGGCCAGCCGCCGGGGGAGAACGACGCCGACCAGGACCAGGTGGAGCGCGAGCAGCGCGAGCGTCACCGGGGATCCCGCGCCTTGACCTGCTCCAGGGCCGCCAGCAGCGCCGAGGCCTCGTCCCCGCTCATCCGGTCGACGAAGTGCAGCAGCGCCCCGGCGCGGTCGGAGGTGGTCTCCAGCGCCTGGTGCATCAGTTGGGCGGTGTACGCCTCGCGGGTGCAGGTCGGCTCGTACACCCAGGCCCGCCCCACCTTCTCGCGGCGCAGCCACCCCTTGGTGTGCAGGATGTCGGCGACGGTGGTGACGGTGGTGTACGCGAGCGGCCGCTGCCGCTGCAGGTCGTCCACGATCTCGCGGGCGGTGGCCGGCCGGCCCCAGGTCCAGAGCCGGTCCATGATCTCGGCCTCCAGATCGCCGAACCCGCGCAACACCGCCCGAACGCCCCTTCCACCCGCACCCGGCCGGGTCCCGCCCGGCCCGTCTCCCCGGCCGTCCGCCGGCCGCCTACCGGGCCATCGTACGGGCGGGCCCGCCGCCGGCGGGTACCGGTTCGCGGCGCATCCGCCGGACCAGGTCGGCCGCCGCCTCCGGCCAGTGCGGGTGCTCGAAACCGAAGCCGGCCGCGTGCAGCCGGCCGGGTACCACCGAGCGGCTCTTGAGCAGCAGTTCGGTGTCCGAGCGCAGGGCGAAGGCGCCGATCTCGGCCATCCACCGGGTGGCGGGCAGGCCCACCGGGATCCCCCCGGCGTGCCGCAGGGCCCGCATGAAGGCGCGCTGGGGCAGCGGGTGGGGCGCGGCGAGGTTGACCGGCCCGGCCAGGTCGTCCCGTTCGAGGAGGAAGCCGACGGCGCGGACGAGGTCCCGGTCGTGGATCCAGGACATGTACTGTGCGCCGCCGTCGATCGGTCCGCCGAACCCGTACCGCGCCAGGCGCAGCATCAGGTCGAGGGCGCCGCCGCGGTCGGGGCTCATCACCATGGCGCAGCGCAGGGCGACCTTGCGGGTGTCCGGTGTCGCGGCCTCCTGCTGGGCCTGCTCCCAGGCCCGGGCGATGGCGATACTGGCGTCCCAGGAGCGGGGCGCGTCCGGCTCGCCGCCGCCCAGTACGCCGGCCCGCTCGTCGTGCGGGGCGCCGAACCGGTGGGCGTAGATGGTGGCGGTGCTCATCTGGAGCCAGACCCGCGGCGGCTTGCGCGCCGCGGCGACGGCTCGGCCCACGACCCGGGTGGAGTCCACCCGGGATGTCAGCATCTCGCGCTGGTTGGCCCGGGTGTAGCGGCAGTTGACGCTGCGCCCGGCGAGGTTGATCACCGCGTCGCTGCCGTCGATCGCCTCGGCCCAGTGACCCAGGGTGCGGCCGTCCCAGTAGAGCTCGCGGTCGCGCCGCGGGCGCCGGGTCAGCACGAGGACGTCATGGCCCTCGGCGCTCAGCGCGCGGTCGAGAATCCGGCCGACCTGTCCGGTGCCACCGGGTATGACGATTCTCATTCGGGTCTCCTCGGTCTGTCTGCGGTGCAGCCTAGCGCAGATCTGAACGCGTTCAAATGATCCCTGGGTCGGGTGGACCTCCCGTCGGATGGTTCGGCTGTTTGCATGACGCCATTCATTCGCACTAGGTTTCGACGCCGTCGACACGCGAGCTGACCACCGCTCGGACCACGGGGGTGGATCACCGGCCGGCCCGACTTCGGGGCCCGCGTCGGCGCATCACGACATCGGGGGAAGGAACAGTCAGTTGCGTACCACCAGGACGGCCGTCGCCACGGCCGCCGCACTCGTCTGTCTCGGCGCGCTGAGCGCCTGCGGGCCGGACGACGGTGCGGAGCAGAACGTCGGTCCGAGCAAGGCCGCCACCGGTCCGGCCACCGGCTCCACCGCCGCGCCGGCCACCGGCCCCGCCACGGCACCGTCGAGCGGCTCCGCCAAGCCGTCGGCGGCCGCTCCCGGGGCCCGGGACATCCCGGCCGGCGCCTGGATCAACCCGCGGGCCGTCCCACTGGACTCGGTCCACCACTGGACGGCTCCCGCGAGCAGCGCCAAGGCCGTCGGCGGCGCGCCGGTCTTCAAGCTCCAGGAACTCTGCCACTCCACGCTCTCCAAGGACAACGAGAGCCTCGGTGCCGGCCAGGCCGCCGCGCAGGCGTTGCTCGGCGCGGGCGGCGCCGACCAGTGGCAGGCCCAGCAGACCCTGCTGTACCAGGGCGACCCGCGCCCCAGCAGCGGCGTCGCGCAGAGCGCGCACGCGGTCTTCCGCGACCTCCGTGACGAGCTGAAGGACTGCGCGAGGACCGCCCCCGGTGCGACGGTCAAGGTGACCAGCCCCGAGGACGCGACGTACGTCGCCGCGACGGTGACCGTCCCGCAGCCCGGCGGCACGACCGTCGTCCTGCACACCTACCTGACGGCCCCCGACGGCACGGTGAACGAGCTGGCGCTCTGGGCCACCGCCAAGGCCGGTGCCCAGCCCAAGGTCCCCTGGGCCGGCCCGGCCGACGCCGAGGTGGCCAAGGCCATGGACGCGCCGCTCTGCGCCACGCTCAAGGACTGCTGACGGCGAACTGCCGCGCTGTGCCCCGGCCCCGGCCCGAGTGCCGGGGCCGGGGCCGGTCCACATTCCCGCCCACCCCCCGCCCACACCCCCCGTCCGACCCGGACCGGGCCACGGCGGGGGTTCGGCGTGCCCCGGGCGGGCGGACGGGCGTAGAACGGACGCAGTGCCGGCGACCAACCACCGGGACGCCCGAACCGGAGGAGGACAGCTGTGTGGAACGACCCCCGCCACGGCCCGCTGGTGTCGATGCTGCTGGTGCTCACCGTCGTCACGGGGCTGGTGGACGCGGTGAGTTACCTCGCCCTCGGCCATGTCTTCGTCGCGAACATGACGGGCAACGTCGTCTTCCTGGGCTTCGCCCTGGCGGGTGCGGCCGGTTTCTCCGTGACCGCCTCGCTCGCCGCGCTGGGCGCCTTCCTGGCGGGCGCGTTCGCGGGCGGCCGGCTCAGCGAGCGCCTGCCCGGCCACCGGGGCCGGCTGCTGGTGGTCTCCGCCGTCGTCCAGGCGGTGCTGCTGGCCGTCGCCACCGCCGTGGCGGCGCTGGCCGGTCACACCGCCGAGCCGGTCCGCTACGTGCTGACCGGCCTGCTCGGGCTCGCGATGGGGTGGCAGAACGCCGTCGTCCGGTCCCTCAAGGTCCCCGACCTCACCACCACGGTGCTCACCATGGCCCTGACCGGCCTGGCCGCCGACCGGGCCGGCCCGCGCCGGTTGGCCTCGGCCGGCTGGATGTTCGCCGGGGCCTTCCTCGGCGCCGCACTCGTCCTGAACGCCGACGTGCCGACCGCGCTCGCCCTCGCGCTGGCCCTGGTCGTCGCCGTCGCCGCCGTCACCGGTCGCGCCTCCAGCGGCCACCCGGCCCCGGCCTGGACCGGCCCGGACGGCGTGTCCTGAGGCACCGTCGGGCGCCCCCGGGGCCGCCGCCCGTCAGTCCTCCTGCGCTCCGCCGGGCTGTGGCTGGTACGGCCGCTCCAGAGCGGTTCGAGCCTGCTCCAGGAGCGCTGCCAGGTGCGGTCGGCCCGCCGGTCGAGGGCCCGCAGCCACAGGGCGAGGGCCCCGGCGACGGCCACTCCGAGGACGGTGAAGCCCGCGAGGCCCACACAGACCGCCTCGATCGCCACGCCGGTCCGGGTGGCCGGGGGATCGGTCACCAGACCGGCCTCGTCCACCCAGATGGTGACGGTGGCTCCGACGACGGCCGTCCGGTGCACCTCGACGGTGCCGGTGCGCGGCTGCCCGTCGGGCGCGGTCCAGGTGGCCTCGGCGGCCACCCGGCCCTGGTAACCGCTCGCCGCCCGGCTGCCCACCGCGGCCACGTGCCGGTCGGTGGCGGTCACCACGGCGTCGACCTGGCGCAGCCGTGCCAGGCTCGCGTCGGCGTCCCGCCCGACGGCCTGGTAGCCGAGCAGCGCGCCGCCGACGGCGGCGGCCAGGCCGAGGAGCAGCCCCAGCCCGGCCGCACACCACGCCCGGCTGCGCGACCGGTCCAGCGGCCGGACCATGGGATCGGGGTGGGTGCCGAAGGCCCGCCGCAGCTGCCGTCCGGCCCGCCGCGGCAGCGACGCGGGCCGGACCGGGACCGGGCCGGGAGTGCTGGACACGATGCGTGCTCCTCGGGTGGTGGGTCGCAGCGGTGCTCCGGGCGCCCGGCCGGGATCGTCCGCCGGGCTCCGGCTCCCAATCTCCCCCCGCCCCGGCCCGCGCACAAGAGCCGTGCGCGCTCGCACCACCGCGCCCGCCCGGTACGGGCCCTGACGGCCCGGTGGCGTTCCCGGGCCGGGGGCGCGATCGGCGCCGGGAGGTGGCAGGACCGGGACGTTCGGCCCTCGGCAGGGGTGGGCCGCGTGGGGCAGGCTGGCCGTGGCCGCGTCCTCCATGTGCCGGGACGCGGCGGGTCCGACTCGCTGTGGGGGCTTGTCGGGCCGCCCGTGTGGAGCGGGGGGCGGGCGTGTGGCCGCCTCCCGCTCACGCCCGCCCGGGGCCCACTGCCTGCTTCGAACCCGTCCGCGACATCACTGTTCCCCCAGGTCGGCGCCCTGTTCTCGCCAGCTACGCTCGGTCTGGTGATCGCGGGCCCCTGGCTCACCATGGCCGCCGCCCGGGGCGTCGCCCGGCGCACCAGCCGCCCGGCCACGCTGATCGCCGTCCGGCGCACCAGCCGCCCGGCCACGCTGATCGCCGTCCGGCGCCTCGCCGACGACCCGAAGGCGGGCTTCCGATCCGTCGCAGGCCTCGTTCTCGCCCTCTTCGTCACCACGGCGACGGTCTGCATCATCGGCACCGTCAACGAGAACCGGGGCGCCCTCAGCGGGGGACCGGAGACCAGGGCCGTGGTCTCCTGTCCGACCGCAAGCGGCCGTTCGCGATGCTGCGGCTGACCGGCGCGCCGCTGCGCCTGCTGCAGCGGGTGATCGCTCTGGAGAGCGCGCTGCCGCTGGTGGTGGTGGCCGCGATCGCGACCGGAACCGGTTTCGCGGCGTCCGTGATGTTCCTCAAGTCGCAGATGGAGTACGACCTGGTGTCGCCGGGCACGGTGTACTTCGTCCTGGTGGCGCTCGGACTGGCGGCCTCGCTGGGCATCATCGCCTCGACGCTGCCGCTGCTGAAGCGGATCACCGGCCCGGAGGCCGTCCGCAACGGCTGACCGGTCGCGCGCCCTACCCCGTCACCTGCGCACTGCGGGTGACGGGGTAGGCGTGCGTCCCGGCGCGCCGGACGGCGGCCAGGTCCGGCAGCCAGCTGCCGAGGACCAGGGCGGACGGGTAGAACATCGGCTCGGGCAGGGCGTCGAGCGCGACCCGCTCCCAGCCGGCGCAGGCGTGCGGCTCGGTGACCACGGCGGCGGCCAGGCTCGGCGGGGCGAGCACGGCCGCGGTGAGCCGGGGGCGGCCGAGCTCGTGGTCGAGCAGCACGGCGAGCACCCGCATGGCGGCGGCCGGCAGCACGATGCCGGTCTCCTCGGCGAGTTCGCGTGCGGCGGCCTGCTCGAAGGACTCGCCCGGGTCGTCCACCTTGCCGCCGGGCAGGCTCCAGGTGGGCGGCTCGCCGGCGGTGATCCGGCGGCCGAGCAGGACCCGGCCGTCCCCGGTGGGCACGATCACGCCGGCGCCGATCAGCGGTGCGGTGGTCAACTCGGTTCTCCGTTCGCGGGGTCTACCAGGCGGCGCGGTCGAAGTCCTTGAGGAAGCAGCCGTAGAGGTCCTCGCCCTGCTCGCCGCGGACGATCGGGTCGTAGACCCGGGCCGCGCCGTCGACCAGGTCGAGCGGGGCGTGGAAGCCCTCGTCGGCCAGGCGCATCTTGTCCGGGTGCGGACGCTCGTCGGTGATCCAGCCGGTGTCGACGGCGGTCATCAGGATGCCGTCGGACTCGAACATCTCCTGCGCGCTGGTGCGGGTGAGCATGTTCAGCGCGGCCTTGGCCATGTTGGTGTGCGGGTGGCCGGCGCCCTTGTAACCGCGGGTGAAGACGCCCTCCATCGCGGAGACGTTGACCACGTACTTGCGACGGGACGCCGAGGCGGCCATCGCCGGGCGCAGCCGGCTGATCAGGATGAACGGCGCGGTGGAGTTGCAGAGCTGGACCTCCAGCAGCTCCACCGGGCCGACCTCGTTGACGGTCTGCACCCAGCTGTTGGTGGGCGCGAGGTCGGGCACCAGGCCGCCGGCGTCGATCGCGGTACCGGCCTCGATCCGGGCGGGCGTGGCGGAGCCGGTGACCAGGGCGAGGGAGGTGACGTCCTCGGCGGAGATCCGCTCGCCGCCGCCGCTCGCCTGGGCGGGCAGCGCGGGCAGGTCGACGCTGCCGCTGCCGAAGCGGCCGATCGTGGTGGACTGCGGGAGCATGCCGGCCGGCAGCGGCGCGGACTCGGCGTTGACCAGCTCGCGGTACGACTCCGGCGGGCGGCGCACGGTCTGCGCGGCGTTGTTGATCAGGATGTCCAGCGGGCCGTCGGCGGCGACCTCGTCGGCCAGTGCCATGACCTGGGCAGGGTCGCGCAGGTCGATGCCGATGATCTTCAGACGGTGCAGCCAGTCGGCGCTGTCCGGCATCGCGGTGAAGCGGCGGATGGCGTCGTTGGGGAAGCGGGTCGTGATGGTGGTGTGCGCGCCGTCGCGGAGCAGCATCAGCGCGATGTACATACCGATCTTGGCCCGGCCGCCGGTGAGCAGCGCGCGCTTGCCGGTGAGGTCGGCGCGGGCGTCGCGGCGGGCGCGGTTCTTCACCGCGCAGCTCTGGCAGAGGTTGTGGTAGAAGGCGTCCACCTCGACGTACCGCTGCTTGCAGGTGTAGCAGGAGCGGGGGCGCTCCAGGATGCCGGCGATCTCGGTGGTGGTGACGGTGGTCAGGCCGAAGGCGCCGGCCGTCTCGTCGTCGATCCGGCTCGGTGCGCCGGTGGCGGTGCGCGCGGTGACCTCGCGGTCGTTGGCGGTCTTGCGGGCCCGGGTCTCCTGGCGGCGGCGCTGCTTGAGCGTACGGAATATGCCGCCGACCGCCTGGCGGACGGTGATCGCGTCCGGGTGGTCGACGTGCAGTTCGTCCAGCTCGGCGATCACGTCGAGGCAGAGCCGCAGCCGCTCGGGGTCGAGGCCGGGACCGTAGTCGATCTCCTCCTCGGTGGCCGCCGGGCCGCCGCCCTGCTCGATGTCCTGCTCGATGTCCACGCCCGCCGTCATGATGCCCGCTGCCGCTTTCCTGGATTGCCTCGCCGTTACCGCGTGAATGCTACGGGAGCGGCCCTGGCCGGGGCGAAAAGGCGATCACTTGGAGGAACGTCCAAGCCCGGGACGGCTCCGGTGATCACGTGTTGTGCACTGTGCCAGCAATCGCACCCGAACTGGCTTTTGATCCCGGGGTAGCGGAGAATCGAACGTTGGGTGCCGGGCGCCCGAGTGCGCCCGGCGGCCTCGCCGCAACCGCACCCGAGGTGTACCTTCTCCCAGCCAGAGAGCCCTTTTACATGCGCTTCCTGAACGACCTCAAGCCCTCGTACGACCTCACGTACGACGACGTCTTCATGGTCCCCAGCCGCTCCGCCGTGGGCTCCCGGCAGGGTGTCGACCTCTCCTCGAACGACGGCACCGGAACCACCATCCCGCTGGTGGTGGCCAACATGACCGCCATCGCCGGCCGCCGGATGGCCGAGACCGTCGCCCGCCGCGGCGGCCTGGTCGCCATCCCGCAGGACATCCCGACCGAGGTGATCGCCGACGTCATCGGCTGGGTCAAGCAGCGCCACCTGGTGCACGACACCGCCCTCACCCTCGCCCCGGGCGCCACCGTCGCCGAGGCCCTCTCGCTGCTGCACAAGCGCGCGCACGGCGCGCTGGTCGTGGTCGAGGACGGCAAGCCGATCGGCGTGGTCACCGACTCCGACTGCCAGGGCGTCGACCGTTTCACCAGCCTCGCCGACGTGATGTCCCGCGACCTGCTGCTGCTGGAGGACGGCATCGACCCGCGCGCCGCCTTCGACAAGCTGAGCGGGGCGCACCGCAAGCTCGCCCCGGTGGTCGACGCCGAGGGCAGCCTGGTCGGCATCCTGACCCGCAAGAACGCGCTGCGCGCCACCCTCTACACCCCGGCCGTCGACGCGCAGGGCCACCTGCGGGTCGCCGCCACCGTCGGCATCAACGGCGACGTGGCCGGCAAGGCCAAGGCCCTGGTCGAGGCCGGTGCCGACGTCCTGGTGGTCGACACGGCGCACGGCCACCAGGAGTCGATGATCAGCGCACTGCGCGCGGTGCGCGGGCTCGACCCGCAGATCCCGATCGTGGCCGGCAACGTGGTCTCCGCCGCCGGTGTCCGCGACCTGGTCGAGGCGGGCGCCGACATCCTCAAGGTCGGTGTCGGCCCCGGCGCCATGTGCACCACCCGGATGATGACCGGCGTCGGCCGCCCGCAGTTCTCCGCCGTCCTGGAGTGCGCCGCCGAGGCCCGCCGGCTCGGCAAGCACGTCTGGGCCGACGGCGGCGTCCGCCACCCGCGCGACGTCGCGATGGCGCTGGCCGCCGGCGCGTCCAACGTGATGATCGGCTCCTGGTTCGCCGGGACGTACGAGGCCCCGGGCGACCTCCAGACCACCGCCGACGGCCGCCAGTACAAGGAGAGCTTCGGCATGGCCTCGGCGCGCGCGGTGAGCAACCGCACGTCGCAGGACTCCGCCTACGACCGCGCCCGCAAGGCGCTCTTCGAGGAGGGCATCTCGCACTCGCGGATGTTCGTCGACCCGGCCCGCCCGGGCGTCGAGGACGTCATCGACTCGATCGTCGCCGGCGTGCGCAGCTCCTGCACCTACGCGGGCGCCTCCAGCCTGGAGGAGTTCCACGAGAAGGCCGTGGTCGGCATCCAGAGCGCGGCCGGCTACGCCGAGGGCAAGCCGCTGCACTCCAGCTGGGCCTGATCGCCCGCCGCCCGCTCAACCGACGGGCGGCCGGTTCCTCGCCACGGGGAACCGGCCGCCCGTCGGCCTGTCCCGGTCCCGTGGTGCGCCTGTGGCCCCCGCCCCGGTCCCGGCTTCGGCGCGATCCGGGCCGAGCGGGGTGAGCAGGGCGCGGCCGAGCAGAGCCACCGAGCCGTCCAGCACGGCGGCGAGGGCCGCCGCGGCCGAGGGCACCTCCCGCAGCCGCCAGAGCGCGCGGACGCTCGCCCAGGCGAGTGCTGGCAAAGGGACCTGTCGGATGGTACAATTCGGACATAACGAGGCATGCTCTTATGCCCAGCGTCCAAGTTCTGGCAGGTCCGCACTCACTCCAACGCGTCGCTGACTACGCGCGGCTGTCGGATGACGACGCCAAAGACCCGGCTGCTCGCGGCGAGAACGTTGCCATCCAGCTCGATGAGTGCGCGGTCTTCCGCCTGTCGAGGCCCGACTGGCTGCACGTCGCCAGCTTCGATGACAACGACATCTCGGCCTCCTCCTACAGCAGCGAGGAGCGCGAGGACTTCGAGAAGCTCATGGCGCTGGTCCGCGCCAGCGGCGTCGACATCATCCTGTGCGTCGAGGTCACCCGCCTGTTTCGTAAGCCACTCGAAGCTGAGGCCCTCATCGACCTGGTCTGGTCAAAGAAGACCAGCCTGCACACCATCGTCACCACCCGCGGTGGCTACTACGACCTGCGCACCAGCGTCGGCCGTAAGGCCATCCGCGACGCCGTGAACACGGCGGCCGGCGAGAGCGACAACATCTCGGACCGAGTCCGCAGCAAGAAGGCTGCTCAAGCTCGCCACGGGCTGCCGAACGGCGGCTCGCGGGCGTACGGGTTCGAGCCAGACGGCATCACGCACATCCCGCACGAGCGAGCGATCTGGCTGGAAATACGCCGACGGGTCATCCAGGGCGAGTCATTGGCGTCGATTGCGGTTGACCTCAACGCCCGTGAGATCCCAACCGTCAAGGGCAGGCGATGGGAGCGTCAGACCATAGTCAGGATGCTGAGCTGGCCTCGCTATATGGGGAAGCGGGAGCACCATGGCACGCTGTATGACGCTTGCTGGGACGGATTCGTCACACCCGAGGAGTGGGAAGAGCTCCAGATTGCCCTGAAGGCATATAAGCGCTTCATCCATAGCCGGGGCGATCCGTACAAGTACCTGCTGAGTGGCTTCGCCTTCTGTGGCATATGCGGGAAGAGGATGTACGGGAAACGGAGTTGTGATCCCGGCGGAGACGCTCCTAAGCCCCGCTATCGGTGTAAGAAGTTTGATAGCGCCGGATCGCAGCGAGCGTGCGGTCGTATATCCCGTCTGGCGGAACCGTTGGAGGACTTCGTAACCGAGGCGATACTGTATCGCTTCGACAGCGAGGAGTTCGCCCGCGCGCTGGCGGAGACGGAGGATGCTGCAGATGGGCTGGGTGAGGCCCTAGCCGAGCACCAGGCGAAACGGCAGCGACTGGACGCCCTCATTGCGGATTACTACGGCGACAACCCTGACAACCTCGGCCGTGACCAGTTCATGTTGGCTAAGGAAGCGGCGGAAGCCAGCCTGAACAGTGTCACGAAGCGGCTTGAGAAGCTGAGCGCAAAGCGTTCGCTGGTGGCGGTGCCGATTGACACCCCGCTGCGCGACGCGTGGGCTAACATGCCGGACCTTGGTTGGCGGCGCCAGATCATTGGGCTAGTCATCGACAAGGTGATCGTGAAATCAGCTGGCGGGAAGTATCGCTACAAGCGGTGGATCTTCGATACCAGTCGGATCGAGATTATCTGGAAGGTCTAGCGTCAGCCGCGGCCTTTGACGAACCGGGCTGCTTCGCGCAGCGCCGCCTGATCTGTAATTTTCTCGGGCAAGCCCTGGTTGGCCGTCGAGGTGCGAATGAAGTCCTTCATCTGCACCTGGGTCTCATGCGTCATGCGACGAGGGTCGTCTGCTGAGGAATTAGCGGAGCGATGTTTCATTCGGGCATTGCCCTCATTAATATCTTTAGATTATGATAGTTTTTATCAAATTGCCAGAGTCTGTCCCTGCTGTGGCTATGGAGCTCGACAGCAGCTTTCGGCGGCCATGCCTCGCGGACTTGTCCGCAGGGCATGACCTTCACCGGTGTGGGGCTACAGCGCTACATTGCACGTCACCTCGTTGCCCCAGACGCCCCAGCCGGGTTGGCGGCGGCGGGCGAACAGCTCCAGGTACGGGCCGGGGGAGCACCGCTCGATGACGGCGTACTGCTCCTCGGACTTGTGGCTGAGATCTTGGAGCGGGGCGTACAACCAGGACCCCTTGACCCTGGAACTGGATGGGGGCCCTACCGCGGATGCCGAGCAGCAGGTGCTCGGTCTGGTTGCGTAGGTACTGTCCGAGCCCAAAGCGGGGCTTGATCCAGGTCAAGCAGCTTCGGTACTGGAAGCCCCAGGCCTCCATGACCTTGATCTGCCGGAACAGGTCGGCGTTGGTCACCCATAGCCACAGGTGGGCACTGTCCTCAGCGAGCCGGCCAACCGGGAGGATGGCGTACGCCCTGGGGCGCGTGTTCCCGGGGCACGCTCCTTGGCCGTCCTGCACCCCCGAAAATCCCTTGGCGGCCGGGGCAGCGATGTTGTTAGGGTCCTCGTGTAGCCCACGCAGGGCGGAAGTCCGACCTTGCGGCTGCCCTACCCCTCCGGGCCAATCAGATGGTTGAGCCAGTCGGGGTCGTGTCGACGTTCCGTCCCGCCACCGACAGCGGGCGCCGGATCCTCTCAAGACGTGCGAAGGCAGTGTGTGGCAGATCAAGTCGTAGGCACGATCAGTTTGTGCCGGTTGCTCCACCAGCTTTGCCGCTGAGTCTCCTGGTAGTCGGGTATAGGGATTCAGTCCAGACCACATCACTGTGGTCGGACTGAGCCTGCCCTGTGCCTGCCGGTTCGACCACCCGTTCCAAGGGAGCGTTGAACCGGTGGACTCCACCATCATCCTGTCGCTGCTGGCTGGCGCCGGCGTGCTGAGCATCTTCCTCTTCGCGGCCAAGGGCGTGCTGGACCAGGTTCCGGACGTGCTGGAGTCGTGGGGCGCGATTCGCCGGACGTGGCGGCGTGTGCACGAGGACGACGACCAGGAGTAGCAGCTGATCGGCCAGCAGCGAGCGAGCACTGCTGGCGGGCCGGGTAGGTGGCGCGCCCCTACTCGGCCCGCCAGGGTCAGGCTGCCAGTCGGCCCGTTGCCCGAAGGATCTGAGAGACCAGCGACAACATCCGCACGAAGAGGTAGTCCACAGCCGCGTCAGCTGGCACTGGGTGTTTGTCGTGCTCGTGGTGTCGGATCGTAAACCTGTTGCCGATCTCGGTGAGCGCCTTGAACTCCTGCTCCAGGACCATGCGGAACGCCTCAGAGCCGTGAGCGGCTCGGTCGAGGAGCTGAGTCGCGGACGCCTTCTTGTCCTTCCCGCCTAGCTCCAGGGTCTTGAGCCGCTCGAAGCCGTCCCACAGCTTCTCCAGCGCATCCTGGCGATCACTGGGGCTTGTAGACAGAAACCTGGTCACGGCCTCGGTCAGCTTGGCGTCCAGCGCCTCGTCCCCAGTGGCTGGCTTGAAGTCTGAGATCACAGACCGTGACTCCGGGGGACCGAGGCGCCGGATGCGAAGATCATCGCCGAGCGTGAACGCGATCCCGTTCCGAGCGAAGATCAGTTCGATGTCCCGCTGGAACTCAGCCTGCCCCGGAGTGAGAGCAGGCGTGTTGAACCGGTACGGGTCCGCCTCGCGCTGATCATCGAAAAACAGGTGGTCGTGCTGCATGAAGCTGTGGTGAGCGCGCCGGGCTGGCTTATCGATGTTGAGCGCTACGAAGTCGATGACGTCCAGGATGGCCAGGGTGGCAGGCTGGTGATCTGGATCAAGCAGGGCGGTCCTTGTGAGGCTGGGCACCAGCACTCCGAGCGAGTCCAGGAACGCCACCTCGTCGGTTCCCGTGATGTAGCTGTCCCCATCCGTGCAGCCGTACTGAGGGAAGGCTCTGGCGAGCGATCCGTCCTTGATCCGGCGTTGGATGAGCGCAGCAAGGCCCCGCCACACGGATGCCGAAAGTTCTTCGTCAACCCGCGGCACCGTGTGACCCGTGCGGTCGGAGTAGAAGGTGCTGTCCGTCATCTGCTCACCTTGGCAGGTGACCACCACTCCGCCAACGGATTTCAGAGCCGGGCTGCATGCCGCGCCGGGGAGGAGCTTGTCAGACTGGTTCGGCCTCACTGGTGGGCTGCTCCTGCCCCGCCAGCCCAGCGATGGTGACCAGGTACTCCATGAGCAGGTACGACCCTGACTTGATGCCGTCGTAGTCGACCTCCGTGCCGTCGAAGTCGGGGTTGGTGTCCGCCTCGATCGAGCCCCAGAAGACGCCTAGCCGGCGCACCACCTCCGCTGCAGCCAGCAGCAGGTCCGTTCTGACCTCAAAGTCCGGGTCGATTACCAGCTTGGGCAACTCGTGGGCGATCTCGTGGCGGTGCTTCTGGATGGCGCCGAGTGTCGTGACCTGCTCAGCCGTGAGCGCGCCCATCTCAACCAGCCAGTCACAGGAGGCGGCGTACCTGTTCTTCGGGTTTCGGACCAGCACCGATTGCTGATACCGCGCCTCGTCGTAGGTGTGGTGCCCGTCCTGAAACCCGTTCCAGAAGAAGCCGTGCACCTTCTCGACGATCTCCGACTTGATCAGCTCGTAGGCTGACAGGAAGCTACCCGCCCTGACCAAGGTGATCATGACGGATTCCGGCGCAAGCTTCTGGCGAAGCCTCTCGTGGTCCATTCACGCACTGTGACAGGGGCAGCCCCTGCCTGTCCATCGCATTTACCGGGGCCAGTCAAGCTACTTATGTTTAATGGTTCAAAGGAGCCTGTTATTGCTGCCTCGCGCCCGGCGCTTCGCTCCAGCCTGACGCCTAGCGATATTTCACTATTGCGTCAATGCTGTGCGTATGCGATGGTATATCCAGTTAAGGCCGTCACTCACCACCCCCTCTAAGTAAGCACAACTCTTTTTCTTTGAGGTTGAGTGATGGTCTTAACGTTTGGATGAAGCGAGGAGGTGGGAGCCTTCATTTTGGTCTGATTTCATCCAGGCGAGCTTGTAGTTCGGGAGGCAGTTCTTCAGCTGGATGGACTATCCGGCCACTCTTGACTTCTTCTCCAACGAGGTCTGCGACAAGCTTTGCTCTCGCGCAGCATGAGCGAATGGCCTGCATCCTAGCCGTGCTGGTTCCTCACCCGGAAGGATGCGTTCACTGATCACGGCCTCTCCGGGTGGGGCGGGTTAAATATCAGATGTGAGCTCGCGAAAATTGATGTCGTGCCCCAGTGCCAATATCTCCGCACGACACTCAGTTCTAAACTTGGACACTAAGGCCCTCCAGTTGTCATTATCTTGGCAGCTTGAAATAGCTGCATAGGGCTTTTTGAGCTCAAAATCTATATTTTCGCCGTCCCATGTGAGGTTCGAGAGTGGAATGCTAAGTAGCTTGTTCTTCTGGCTCATCCTCACATCCTCGCTCAGGAAGAGGCCCTGGGCTTGGCTCGCTAGCTTGACAAGCCCCTTTGCGGACTTGAGGAATTGAGGGCTATTGTTGCTTTCTATTTGATCAATCTGCTCTCCAATCTCAGCCTGTCGATCAGTCTTCTCGGAGACTAGCTCATCGAAGAGTTCTGGACGGATGGTGAATCGATGCCGATCGCGGAACATGTCCTTCACCTCCTCATCCAGCCGGCTGTGCTCGGCTCGGAGCCGACGGATCTTCTCCTTATGGAACCGAGCTTCCTGCTCTGAGTCTTGCTCCAGCTCCTTCAGGAGTGACGGAACTCGCTCGTCCGGTATACGAATGTTGGCAAAAACTCTCGAAGCCACCTGCTCCGTGATCTGCCATTCGTTGACCCACTTAGCGCCATGCTTGCCGCCATACTCGGTGCACTTAAGGTAGTAGTACTTGCCCTTCTTGGGGCCATCCGTTAAAACGGTGTACCCGCAGATGCCACAGTGAATGCGGTCGCGGTAAAGATGTTCCTTAGAGGCGTACTTCGTCCGTCCCGTGGAACGGCGCTCGTTGACCTCCTGCACTTTTTTCCATAGCCAGCGAGGAATCAGGGGCTCGTACTTGTGTGGATAGAGGCGGCCGCGGTAGCGCATTTGGCCCATGTAAAACGGGTTCTGCAGCAGATGCTCCACCTGGCGCTTGGGGATGGGGCGCCCTTTTTCGGACGACACCATGCCAGCTTTCCGGAGCTTTTTGGTGACGGCAGAATACGACATCCCTGTAGCCCGGAGCTCGAATGCCATGACCGCGAGGTGACGCGATCTATCATCGGGCTTGATGTCTTTGATCGTTCGACTCTTGGGGCCGTCTCGATGGACGCCCGTGTCGATGTTCCGATAGCCGATGGGGGCTTTGGCGATCCACTCGCCCCGGTCCTCGACCATCTCCTCAAACTTGCGCTTGACATTATCGCGGGTTGAGCTGGCATAGTAGCTAGAAAGAGCCACGCCAATGTCAAGGCGGAACAAGTCTGGAGCGGGTGAGTCGCGATGGATGAAGAGGTTATCGGACGGGAAGTGTAGCTCGATCCTCCCTTGCTTTAGCAGATTGCCGAAGAGGGCGCGCTCGTCGCTCGACGAATCCCGACTAAAGCGGTCGATCTTGTCGAAGGTGACTATGGCGAGTGATCGGGCTCGCAGGATAGGGTCTATGACCTTCTTCCTAAAAACCGCCCGTGCTCCCTTGTAGGCGGTTTCATCGAACTCTACATAGGCAAAAGGTCGGGCTTGCCGCGAGGCATACTCAAGGAGCCGCTTTTTCTGAGCGGGAAGAGCGTCGATCTGCATTGAGTCTGACACCCGAGCGACTAGCAGCAGCCATGGCTCGGTGGTGAAAACGAGATCTTCAACCTGTCGTTCGCTACCTGGCATCACCGTCCTTTCTCAGCTTGGCTGCATGCTTAGCTTCTTGGTCCATCTCGTACAGTAGCTTGATGTAGTCCACCAGCGTGTCGCCGGTCGGAACCTCCTTTGCTTCCTGTCGCTCGAACTTATTCAGCCTCCGCAGCCCTTTATCAAGTCGCTTTTTGGAACTCATGACTATCTATTCCTTATGATTACTCTCTTGATGAAATATGGCAAGACAGAAGTGGCTCCCCGGCTTTCGCCGAGGAGCCGTTGCTTTATGCCGCCACCACCTCCCGCACCAGCCTCAGCGCCTGAGCCTTCAGCGGCTCCGGCTTAATGAGGGTCCGGTTGAGCTTGGTTTCCCAGCTTCTGGACCGCCGGACGTGGTCGAGGTACTCGCCAGCGGCTTGCACCAGCCCGTAGGCGGTGTGCGCCACCGGCGCGGTGGTGGGCGACGCCAAGATGCCGCGGATGGCTGCCCGAGCGTCTTCGACGTTCCGAGCGACGCGGTCGGTCACCAGGCCCTCGGGCGGCATGGGGATGAACTCCCGGACGAACAGCTCACGCTGCTGAGAGGTGATGCGGATGCCCAGCAGCTCGGTGGCCAGCTCTTCGTAGGCGCGAATCTCGCGCCGAGCGCCGGTGATGGCTTCGCGGGCCTGGGTCAGTCGGTTGCGCCAGCCGCGCTTGTGGATGAACGTGAACGTCGTGCCGGTGCGGTCGCCCTCCAGCTCGGCGGCGCGGAAGGTGTTGCCGCAGACGATGCGGACTGCGGTACAGCGGGCGGTGCAGCCGCCTGGCAAGCCGTGCCGGTTGGTGATGCCGATGTACGGCAGCGTCACGGTGGTGGCGTCGCCGGCCAGGACAATCGGCTCGTCGAGCAGCGCCAGGCACCAGACCGATCGGCCCTCGTCCAGCACGCCCGCGGTTTCCCACTTCACGTTGGGCTGGGCCAGCAGGGCCTCCACGATCTCGCCCATCTCGCCGTGGTCGATCACGGCGTAGCTGTCGCGGTTGATCCACAGCGTGGCTGAGGTGTCGGACCGAGCGATGCGCTGCCAGCCCTCAATGGCCCGGTAGTGCGGTTGCCCGTGGCCGTCGACGCCGACCAGCTCGTAGACCGACTCGGTGATGGGGTCCCAAGTGAGGCCGGCCAACTGCCGGGCTTCGGCCCAGGTGCGCGGGTGCTGGTCCAGGACCAGCCCCTCGCGATGCCAGGGCATCTCCCTGACGGAGAACATCGATTCCACATTGGCAGGCATGGCTGCCGTCCTTTCTGCCCGAAGGCATGAGAAAGGGAGCCCGCGCTGGTTAGCACGGGCTCCCGAAATGAAGAGTGGAAAGGTGCGATCTACTCGGTGTCGACGTACGACAGCGCGGTGATCTCGAACGTGGTGACCGGGTGGACGGCGTCGGCGTAGCCGGCGATGGCCAGCCCAGTGAAGAACCGGAGCTGTTCGGCTAGCCAGACGCGAGCCAGCTCGATGTCGAGCGGGCTGCTGCCAGAAGCGAACGTGATGCGCAGCTGCAGGTCCATGGCTGGCCTCTACAGCTCGGTCACGTCGACGCAGGTGACCTCGAAGGTCGAGGACTCATCCACCACGTCGTCCAGGCTGGACAGATTGGGCTGGACGTAGCCCTGGGCGTCCTCCTCGACGAACGCAGCGTCGTGGCCTTCGACCTCGTACGAGCCCGAGATCGTGTAGTCGACCCTGACTCGGGTGATGTACGGCTCGAAGTCGAAGGCGGCCAGGAAGTCCTCCAGGCCTTCACGGCAGATGTCGCCGTCCTCGTGCCGGTTTACGGCGTACTGCCGGATGGCGCCGAGCTGGCCCTGGTGAGCCTGGTGCTGCTCGGCGTGCTTCTCCAGCGCCACGCGGCGGCAGATGGCCAGGGCTTCGACCGCTTCGTGGAGGGCCTCGGCCCGGGCAGCCGGGTCGGTTACCGGCTCGAACTCAAGCTCCTGGAGGACGACCGGCGTGATCTGGCCGGCGTGGTACAGCTCGACCAGGTCGGCGTCGACCTCGCGCAGGATGACCCCGGCGCGGTCGCCGATCTGGACAGCAGCGGGCAGCAGGCCCGCTACACCCTGCGGAGCGATCTCGCGCAGGATCTCGGTGGTCAGCTCAGACATGGCTGACCCCCTTTCATGCAAGGTGCAAGCGCTGATTTCGGGTTGAGGCTCAGCGCTCAAGCAGCCCCGGGCAAGGCGCCCGCCGGGCCGGCTGTCGGGCTAACAGCCAGCCGGGTGGACGCCCCCGCGGGGCATCAGAACTTGCGGCGGCAGACGTAGCAGCGGTCACTGTCCATGAGTTCGCTGTACGTCATCCGGTGCGGGAACTTGTACGAGGAGAAGGCCGGCCGGTCCCGGTCGAAGCCAAGCGTCTTGGCATACTCGTCCAGGATGTTCTCCGTGGTGGCGCCACCCGGCCGCCGGATGGGCCAGGCCGGGATGATCCGATCCCGCAGGCAGCGAGCGCAGATGGTGCCGGATTTGTAGAAGTAGGCCGCCACATCGAGGTGCGCCATCTGGCGTTCATTCGTGAAGTCGAAGTCTTTGTCTTGGTCGGGCATAGGTATGGCCGTTTTTGCCATAGAGCCTCCTTTCGTAGGTGATGAAACTACGGACAGATTTGGACTTTGGAATGGAGCTACGGGATTTTGGGCCGGATCAGCGTCTGGACGGCCTCGGCCTTGGTCGCCACCCAGAACAGGCCGCGGGCGTCGAGCGGTTGGCTGGCGATGACACGGCGGATTCGGTCGGCTCGGTGCTCGGTTGGGACGACGAACACGACCCCGGGGGAGACGCCGTGCTGCCGGTACTCCAGGTCGGTGAGCTCGTAGGCGCGGTAGCGGCGGCACTTGGCCGCGAGCTGGCGGGGGCTCTCGGTGGCCCGGTCCACCTCGATGAACCAGGACAGCAAGGTGTCGCCGGTAGCCAGGCGGACGAAGGCATCTGGTCGCAGGACCTGCACGCGGCCGTACTGAACTTGATTGGGTGATGTCGGGGCTGTTCGCCTGACGGTGGGGCTGTGGATCCGGTAGCCCTGGGGCATGAGGTACGCGCAGGGCGGCGGCTTGACCGACGCTGAGAGGGCCGCGCGGGAGCGGATCCGGCTGGAGGCCGTGGTCCGCTTCGAGGGCGGGGA